>JBKPMB010000303.1:0-2689 GCA_046731995.1 Thermoproteota archaeon
ATGCTCTCATATCAGCAACACAAGCGGGAATCTTCTATCTGCGGATTTATCTAGCAGTTACTGATCCCAGCATGAAGCCGATTTCTGGTGTTGGTAGGGTACGGCTAGCACCCTGATCCTTCCTACCTCTGATAATATAATACTGGTAATTTTCAGATATAATATTTTTGGTTATTAATGACGAGATGTGTATTATCACCCTACAAAGAGAAGATATTCAATGACTAAAGTATATATATAAAATGTGCTGTAGTACCTTTAAATAAATTTGTCTTGGCTGAAGAAATTAAATTCACTGGTAATTCACATGCATGTTGCGTATGCTTTATTGATATAGTAGATTCCACTAAGATTACTACTATCGAAATTACAGACCCAGAGAAAATGAAAAGATTCTATTCCATATTTATTAACACAATGGCAGTTATAGCTAGAAAATTTGGTGCAAATGTAATTAAGAATACTGGTGACAGTTTGATATACTATTTTCCAAAAACTGTAGATTCTCCTAATAATATGCCTGCCTTCAAAAATGTTTTTGAATGTGGGCTTACTATGATATCCGTCAATCCAGTAGTAAATACAAAGTTACAAAATGAAGAAGGATTGTCAAATATTTCATACAGGATTAGCGCTGATTATGGCAGAGTTGAAGTAGCCACATCTTTAACATCTGCAAGTGAAGACTTGTTTGGTCCAGCAGTGAACTTGTGTGCTAAAATAAATTCTAAAGCAGAACCGAACTGTATGGTGATGGGCGACAATCTATATCAAATTACAAGGAATCTATGTGAATACGATTACAATTTTATTAAGATAGATGAGTATCCAATTGATGATAATCCTGCCAATCAATATTCTGTATATTCTATAACAAGCAAAGATGAAAAGAGCAATGATAAGAAGAAGAACCTATACAAGAAGATAGTTTGAAATGCTGTACTACGTTTTTTGTAAATTTAACATAATATATTAATTTCATAACAACAAGGTAAAAAATATTTTAAAGGAATAAAGCTGGGTCTAGATCGTCGTTTGCTACATTTCATTACTATTATTAATAGTATTAAGTTTCGCTATTTGTTTGTGCTTCCTTTTTGTCGCTGATAATTTTTAATATGTTATCAATAATTTCATTATGGCGAGACTCTTTTTTTTCTATAGAAACTCGCACTATGTATTGATCATCTAAAGGAAATGATGCAAGCTTTATTCTTTCTCTCTCAGAGAAGCTATAAAGCGTCTTGCCAAACTGTTCATCGAAATCCTCGCGCATTACACTTCTTAGAGCAAATTGAACATACAGTTTTTGAGTATCATCTTTTTCTTCCATTGATGTTATACCTTCTCTCATTCCTCCTGCTACACGTCTACCCATTTTGTCAATAACTATAGCAGACCGTACTGCAGGACTAAGTGCAAATATTTCATTACATATTCTATCAAATTTTAGACGTTGGTCATCATTAGACATAAATCTAATACACTAATAGATGAAGCAATGTTTAATCTATTTTATTTTTTCCTACCTACTCTATTAAATGAATGTCCAGAAATGAAAAGCCAGTAATAGGATTTGATTACAATGTACATTACATACATATATATATATCATTAATGATGCTACGTCGTGCTTTTATTGTCAGGGTTGATAATAAATACCAACAAGTATTTTGTATTAATATTGGTGTCCGACTTATCACTAGATAAGATGCATCTAATCAATCGCGTTGATGTTATGTAGTTCTTTTTAAATGCAAATTATGAATGTAAGTTACTGCTAATACAACTGTTTACATTCGTTTTGTGTAATGCTCTGGATTTTAGCATTGAATTGAGATGGATTGGGCAGTATTGTTTCATGAGATAGAAATATAGATGTATTAATTATAATAATGTAACATAATTTAGATAAATATTATATTATCTATGATGAAAAATAGAATCTACAAGCTATATGAAATAGAAAAGCAAAAATATTACATTTATGTTATTAAGATATGATATGGTCGAAGGTTCGCCATAACAAACCCAAACTGAGTTCATCATACAAGGTTAATTTTGTACCAAAAATAATCCTCTTTGGACTGGTCGCGGGATTCATCTCATCTATTGGTGTAAGTACATTAATTGTAATGGTAGAGAAGGTAACTTCTGTACCCGCAGGCGCATTTTATCTTGTACTTATGTTGACAATAACTGGAAGCCATTCATACTCAATTTACTTAATAATGACTGGCTTGCTGTTGCATTTTGCAGCAGGCAGTCTTATTGGAGTCTTTATGGCGTTACCTCTTTTAGTAGGAAGAAATGGCAACAAAATAAACTCATCAAGAATACTGAATAAATACGCACCGGTATATGGTTTATGTTTTGGTTTTGCTCTGTGGCTGGTTTTGTTTCTCCCTACAACATATCTAATGATACTTCCTGCTCTTAACGATATTAAAGGTAGCCCCATGATCAGACAGCAAGACCCGACTGGGCGTGTCGCATTTCTTATAATTGGCGATGTGTTATCTATGCAAAATAGGATCATAATTGGGGCACTAGCCTTTAACATGTTCTATGGTCTTGTTACTGCAATAATACTAGATTCATTTTACAGCAAGTATTTGGCAAGTAAGGATAAAGAACCAACTCAGAACGTTCCTGTACACAACTCTTAATTTTACTCCAGCGTTTGACA
>JBKPMB010000304.1:0-10497 GCA_046731995.1 Thermoproteota archaeon
TTAACTCAATCAACTTGCTGGTAGCTTCTCCAAGGAAAAGTGCTTTTTCATGCCTATTGTCAGGGTTTTTGCCAAGATGTGGTAGCAATCCCCAATCAAGCAAGGTTTCAGCACGCTTTATTTGGAATTCCTCAAGCATGCCTGGAGCAATTCTCTTGCTAATATATATGATTGCGTCTCTGCTTGTGATTATATCACCCGCTTTTTCAAATGATGGTTCTAGTTCATCTTGTATCGCGCTGTTTAGCGATACAGCGTTAGCAATATCCTTATCTGATTCCAACCCCAAGGCTCTGACAAGAGTTACCAATGGGATATCGACTGGCGAACCAGGAATTTTTGCGGCTACAGAACCGTCAGAACGCATGATGAGCTCAAGCTTGGCTCTGTAGCCTACAATGGAGGAATATACCTTGGCCTTGTATACCAAACTACCTGTAGCCTCCTCCACATCAACAATAATTTTATTATATGAGAGATCTTCTAGACCAACTATTACCCTCTCAGATCCGTTGATTACAAAATAGCCGCCGGGGTCACGTGGGTCTTCGCCTACTTCGACAAGTCTTGTTTCCGGCAAATTGTGCAGAATGCATGCGTTTGACTTAACCATAACAGGCATATCACCTATATGTATAAACCTTGATTCGAGTATCTTTCCGTCCTCTATTATGCTACATTCGAGCATTATAGGTGATGCGTAAGTAAGGTTCCGAAGTCTGGCTTCCATAGGCGCAACGTGTGTTATAGAACCATCTAATTCCATAATTCTCGGTTGCTGCAGCTTTATCTTACCCAATCTTATTTTATACGGATATTCGGCAGTCTCCACTTCGACCTCTCCTACTTCATCAATAATGCTTTGAAGCCCACGTTCCATGAACTCATTATATGAATTCAGGTGCTGCCTTGCGACACCCTCCCTTCTCAAAATATCATTAATTATCGGCCACATCTCTAGAAAACTAGCTGTCATGAGAATATCTATCCCTCTACCACGTATCGGTAATATACACTTTCACCCGCAGTAGGGCTCTTTCTTGTAATCTTGATGACATCGCCGGGTCTTACATCTAAATCTTGCAAACCTTTGTCTGATATCATTATGTATGGCAACTGGCTGGGTTTAGTATTATACCTCTTTAAGATTTGTTCTGCTTCTTCTTTAGTCAAGATTTCATGTTTCGGCTGATAAACATGGTTTGTTATCTTTATTATTTTCTTGTCTGAAGACATTGCTATTCTCAATCCCTCCTCGAAACATATTCGAAATCAGAATAGTCTTCAATTAATAATAAATCCTCGATCAAATCAGAACGGTTTTGTATTATTATCACCATATATAAGCATAAGTATTCTAATGGAAGCAGCGTGTATGTATAAATGTTATTCGAAGCATAAAGAACTAGATTTAGACTGCTCTTTTAAATATGCTGAAAAACATAATAATTAAAAAGTATCTTTTTATCTATGAAAAACAAGCAAACAGTAATACAAATATAGACCACTACACGGTGATAAAAAATCATGAACCGCAAAGTTTGTGAGCCAGCAATGGCCTTTTTCTTGTGTTCACTAATAACCCTTCTAAATAGCATTCCGACATTTGCAGCGTTTGGTGAAGCAAGGTTAGATGGCGGGAAAAATGTATTCGACTTAAGAATATTTGATAAAAATTATCCGATCAAGTATCAGATTACAGGTCTAGGCAATAGAGTCGACAATATTTCTGCTGAGGCAGACAACGCAACCCTGTTGGTGAATGTTCTCTCACAATCAAACGGTAGATTATCCATTGAGCTTCCAAGAAATATCATCGATTCTAAAAAGGAAGGAAGTGTAGATGAACGATACATAGTGTTCGAAGATGGGCTAATCACAAATTCGGAAGAGATTAAAACAGATAATCATACGAGAACATTAGCTATTGATTTCGATAAAGCCACAGGTCAAATAGAAATATCTGGTTCGAAAATAATGCCTGAGTTTGGGCCTGTTAGTGCATTGGTCCTTGGAGTTTCAACAGTCGCAATGATTATTCTAACGCGATTAAAATTGCACAAATACTAGGAAAGCCAAACATTAATTTCGGTTTGCCAATTATACAGCCTTATGAATTGATAAACATCAGAAGTATATTTGGACCAAGCGACCAAAAATGGTCAGCTGCAGATACCTTAAGACTTTTCAGGGGAACAGGAGAAGGAGATACACACGCATACTACATTAACATATGATGCTATGCATAACTTGTACCGATGATTTCGGCACTTTTGTTTTGTGTGGCGTTAATGGTCAACCATTAATTTGCTCGATTAGGATCTTAACAGTGCCGATATCAAGGTCGAGATGTTCCGCAATAATTTCCTCTGAAACTCCAGATTCGTAGAGATTTCTCAATATTTGTTTTTTTTCGCTATTTAATATATCATCAGGCGGATAAAACAAAATATTGTTCTGAACTGATTCTAGGTACCCTCTAACTCTGCATATAATGTCCTCCACGTTAACAGGATTATCAGTCGAGAATACAAGTATATGCTCCTTGACGGGGAGGCTAAAAAGCTTCACTTTTTCGTAGCTATACAGAATGTATTTTAAATTGCCCAAATCTGGAGTGAACATTTGCCTTAGATCAACAATGTACGCAGTCTGAGCCAAGCTTATTTGTATGCTTTTTTCATTCAGATACTCCCCAATGCCTCTTCGTAATATGCCAGCATACATTCGTCCAGATCTATCAATTACGCCCGCGAATCTGATCCTGCTATCAAGGGAAATTATATTGGATGAAAGTTCATCCGGCTTCATATATATATGATCATTATATACTAACAGAAGCTATATACAGATTTTCACGGCATATTGCTGCTTAAGGCAGCAAAAACATAGCGCATTGCTCAGTGAATTATCTATTTGGCCTATTTACAAGTTAATACGCGTGGGAACAAAAATCTTAGTCCAGTCAGATAGTAACGAATATTGTGCAAAGGCATCAATATATATGGACTGCCTTATAAAAGTGAAATTATCTCGACTTGCTTATATAGCGTGTGCACTCACTTTATGATGCATATATTTTGAATCCATATATAGCAAGCAATTGTTTAATATTTTGTCGTAGCGCATGGCCCATCCCCCGGCTGCTTGGGCAGCGTTTGCACACGAGAGTAATCGGTAAAAAAATCTATTGTTACAAAAAGCTAAAGTCTACTCAGAAGCTAGCTCTTTCCCTTGTAGAGACGAGAGCGACAAGTTTGGATGGTACGGTAATTATAGCCGAGCGACAAACAAATGCAATAGGAAGAGCAGGAAGAACATGGATATCACCCCCAGGGGGTATCTGGCTGTCAGTCATCTTGAATCCAAACTTGTTAAGTTCGCAGAGTATACTGATCATGTTTCTTGCAACATTAGCAGTATGTGAGGTATTAAAATCAAAAACAGGTCTGAAACCAAAAATAAAATGGCCCAATGATGTTACCATAAACGGTAGAAAGGTATGTGGTATCCTTGTCGATGTTGGCGCAGTGAATGAAACCATCTGCTACGCGGTGCTAGGTCTTGGAATCAACGCAAATAATGACACAGACAGAATAATTTCAAAAATATCGAAAATAAACTCCACCGAAATATATGGTATAACCTCGCTAAAAAAAGAATTAGGTGGCTCAGATGTTAGCATAGTAGACCTTACTGAATCACTTCTGATAAAATTGGATTACTATTATTATCAATTACAACAAGGGTTCCATCATATAAAACAAAAATGGAAGTACTGGTCGGAGTATTTCAATAGGCCAATGATAATAAAGGAGCATAACAGAGTTTTTGAAGCTACAATAGAAGATATCGATGTTAGCGGCGCGTTAGTTGTCAGAACCGCAGATGGCAACACAAGAACAATTTTGACACAGGATGTTGTCTTGTAAATAATATGTATTTTCAGGCATCAGCTAAAAGCTAATTAGCTCCACTTGGCTTGTAACCGTATATTTCCGATTTTATGTATAATAAACATATTATGATCTAACCGTATTGTTTGTATCTGATATTTTCTTTGTAATCATGTAGCATTATTAATTTATGCAGAGATGCAGTTAAACTTATTACTAAACCTGATTTAAAGTCTTCAACATCGGTTCTAATAAACACAAAAAATTGTATTGTTCATTGGTGCCAGTACAATAGTGAAACTTGGGCATATGATAGTTATATCCAGCCTAAGTGTAGTAGCCGCAGGAATTTTGTTATTAATAATGTCAGGTATACATGCCTCGCAGCCATTTCTGAATCAGAATATTTTAGTTAGTAACGACATTATAAAATCAAAAGAGACAAAAAACTCAACAGTTAATGTAGTAGACTTGGGTCCGACTATGTACCTCATCGTAAAGGCAGAACCGTCGAATATTCCTGTGAGCGCAATAGTTAAAGACCCAAACGGATCAATTATATCTTCTTCAACTTTCAGTCAGGATTTGGTAGCTAGTTTCAAACCTGACATGGTAGGAAAATATCAGCTCGTTTTGATGAACCAAGGAACGATAGACGTAAATTTTAATTTAATCCTAGGGTATCTCCCGTCATTCGGCGAGAACCAAAGACCGAATTACAATGCTATAGGGACAATATTCCTAGGAGCGTTCTTGCTTGTTTTGGGCTGCTTTGGATTTGCAGGCGGGATCCTTATATCGATCAAAAATCCATCGTGGTCTGGACTATTTACAAACATATACCCCGTTTTGAAAAGTACAGGCAGGAAAATTATAATAACTTGTTTCAGACCAGATATGTTCAGGCTTAGAAGATCTTCATCTACTATACGCCGCGATTTAATCGCTGAAAGGCTCAACAAATTAGATAAACAGAGAAACGATTTCATAGTGGACGTCGGATTCGAAGAAAATCATAAACTTACCGAAGATTAAGCCAGCTTTTATATGCGAACGTGGCTAACAATCTTGTATATCGTACCAAGATCGATCTATTTTCCTATTCTTTCAAGACTAATTTTCATGGTATAGATCATCTCCCAATCTTTGATGTTTGCCAGGGTTTGGAGTAAACAGTAACTGTCTTTTATATTTCCAAATATTTTTCAATAGCAAAGCATAGCATAATGCAAATTTTTGAGCGTATATAACATTATATTCTAAGTGTTATTCTAAAAATCCGGAGCCGAGCTCTGATATTTTATCATACCACGAATTTGCTTTAATTATGCCACTTGCGACGAGTATTCCTTTTACTCCTAAATCAAGTGCACTCCGCACGTCCCTTTTATCGACTATTCCTGCTCCACAGATTACTCCAGTCGCCTTTGAATATTCAGATACTAACTTCACAGAGTCCAATATAACTTTGGGATTTTCTTTCGAGACAGCTTTCCTGGAACCAATTAATTCTGGAGGTTCAATTGCGATAAAGTTTGGACTCAATCTTGCCAGTTCTGCAGCCTCACTTGACGTTCTGGCACATACGACAGAAACCATATTCAACTCCCTTAATCTCTGAATCAGCTTGCTAATAGTGTAATAATCCAAACGATGCTCGCTGTGGTTTAAGATAGAGCCCGATGCACCATATGATTTTGCTATATCTGGTACGAAAAATCCGGTGGATTGGCCAGCTTGCACATCATCTACATGCTGGCAAAATACGGGAGTATTCACGTTTTGGGCAACTAAAGATAACGAAGGCTGCGGGGGAGCTATGATAGTTTTAACTTTTAGCATATGTGAAGCCTTTTGGGCAGCCAACGCCAATTGGACCGTTTTATCAGCAGAGAGCTCAAGATAATTTTTGAAGTTAATGATGAGCAGGTGTTTCAGCCCCTTTTGTTTTACTTGCTCAATCGCTTATCAACTTCTCGCGCATTTGTTTCTTTTAAGTCTCTAAATTTTTCGTTAAGTTTCCCTATTCTCGCTTGATATCCTTTGTTATATTCTAATTCTTCTGGGACAAGGGTGGCCGGGTGTATGAACCCTTGATTTCTCATTATCATTGCTCTTTCAGCAGCCCACATCCTCTGTAGATCCCAGTCTGCAGTACCAAAACCGTCGTGAGGTCCAGTTAACTTGCCCTCATGCATGCTAAAAACCAAGCACGAAACAATTGGTATGGAATAATTAAGACTTGCAGCAGAATTCAATTTAACTGGCATGAGCGGTAGGTGATGGCTGCCTCTTGTATTTCCGGCCACATAATGCGGATCATTAAATGCACTTCCCGCTTCCTCTGTGGCAGGAAAGTTTTTCTGAGTCCTTATTATTGATATGGGATCGTCTTTTCCGACATACGTACCAGCAATATTATGTAACCTATCGGTTGATGAAGAAACAATCTGCTCTCCCTCTGACGATAACACTGAGTGAACCACATAGCGTCCAGGATACATGAGTGCGGCCTCCAACTCTGCCTTTTCCGCCCAAAGTTTAAGATCGGCGATCTTCCCTGACATGACATCTAATATTCTGAACGTAACTCCCAATGCAAGCTTCTCGTTAATTAATAAACCTGTGTTACTCCTACTGTCGACAAATATGCGCCACAATGGTAAATTAAAAGCACCAGGCTCTGTCTTGTCTGCAGCAAATACACAAAAGACTTCGCTTGGTCGCTCTTCGATATGCATCTCTGCAACGCCTGGGCCGAGTCCTTTTATATTACCTGAAAAAGCATCTTTGAGCAAGTCCTGGCCAGCTCCATAGAGACCCTGCTCCTTTGCAAGTTTGGTCCCTTCTGTGAAGGCATCCCAAGCCAACTGATGAATTTTCTGGTTTTCAACGCCAAGTTTATGAGTCATGATAATATGAATATCGTCGCCCGTATAACCCACATAATAGTCGATCAGTAAATCTTTTGCTTTGCCGGCGATATAGCTTTTTACGGATTCAAATAACTCATCGCTTGGACGAGTATGGCCACCAATCCCCCCTATATCTGCCTTAATTGCTGATAATGTTATTTGCATAACGACAATTCGTAAAACAAGGTTTAAAAATATTCTGATAGTTGGCACAATTGCTTTGCAATGTTTAGTTAGTCTTGTGCGGCTATTGTATCTTCATCATTGTCTAGTGCCAAAGGGTCTTATGCATAATCGACGTAGTATTTATATCTCTTTTCTACCTCGTTGTTATTGCCAGAAAGTACTCGTTCAATCTCCTGGTGTAGTAGTCGCTTAGCATAATTTCTAAAGTTATCTACCTCTTCACCCTGTGGATATACTGAAAGTGTGTAGTCAAAATGTTTCATAAATTCGACCACCTTTGATCTAAAATCTTGTTTTGAAGGGTGCTTTATTTTTGTTAACTTGAACCAGCTCGTTGCACAGGCGGTAGAATATATTTTAGCGAGATCTTCTATTAATCGTTCGATTTCAAAGAAATCTGCCATGGATTATGACTCGACATTGACTATTAAAACTATTTGGAACTATGAGTTTAGTCAGGTTCAAATTCAATCTAACGCCATTATTAAGATACGATGTAAGTAGTTACAATTTTTGGTAAATGCATAGATTAGTACGTTTCTATGTGCAGGCTAAAAATAAATATAGATGTATCTTAACAAGCCAAGAGGCAGTTGAATTGCTAGACCAGAACGAGTCATATTTAGGCTCGCTGCATAGTATGTATAAACCATTGCCAATTAAGGTAAGTAGCGCTCGAGCTGATAACACAACATCTGATACTGGTTGCTTTATTAAACGTACACAAGCTACCCATTCAGAATTGCTTCATGTGGATTCTATATTAGAACAGAAAAACAAAGTGTGGGTTGAAACCTATGGCTGTGCCGCAAGTAAGGCAGATTCCGAAATGATTGCAGGTCTGTTGAAAAGTAATGGGTATGAATTGGCTAAATATGAGCAAGAGTCATCCCTGAACATTATCATAACATGCTCTGTCAAAGATGCAACAGAACACAAGATGCTGCACAGAATAGGCGAATTGACAAAAGCAAGGAAACCCATAGTTCTTGCAGGATGCCTACCAAAAGCTGATAAAAACATGGTTGAACGTATGTTTCCCTCAGCAAGCTTGCTTGGACCTCAATCCATCGATAAAACAATAGATATAGTAAATTCTACCTTAGCTGGCAAGAAAACTGTGATTCTTGGTGACTCTTCTCGTAACAAAATCAACGTTCCAAGGGTAAGACTTAATCCCATTGTTGGAATAGTAGAAATTGCTAGCGGATGTATGAGCGAATGCACCTTTTGTCAAACCAAGTTAGCCAAAGGAGGAATAAGGAGTTATCCTGCTGGAGAAATTCTACGACAAATCAAACATGACATAAAAGATGGATGTAAAGAGATATGGTTGACCTCAACTGACAATGGATGTTATGGAAAGGATTTTGGATCGAATATTGTAGAATTGCTCCAGTTATGCTGCGCTATTGATGCGCATTACAAGTTAAGGCTAGGCATGATGAATCCCATGCATCTTAATGCTATAGTAAAGGAGCTATTAGGAGTCTATGAGCACAACGAAAAAATCTTCAAGTTTTTACATATTCCGGTACAAAGCGGAAGTGACCGGGTATTGAGAAAAATGAAGAGAGGTCATAGCGTCAAAACCTACAGAGAAATAGTCAAAACATTTAGGTCACGAATCCCGGAAATTACCATCGCGACAGATATAATAGTAGGCTTTCCTTCAGAAACAGAGGATGACTTTGAAAAGACCCTTCAGCTTATAAAGGATACACAGCCAGATATAGTTAATTCGTCAAAATTCAGCGCTAGACCTAATACAGCTGCAGCAAATCTTAAACAACTTAGATCAGATGTAATAAAAAACAGGACAGACAAGCTTCATCTCCTCGTAAAGAAGGTTAGTAGTATGCGAAACTCTGTGTGGGTTGGCTGGCGAGGAGAACTACTTGTTGATGAAGTAAACAGTAACAATGTAATAGGAAGAAATTATGCATACAAATCAGTAGCTCTTTCACCGATGGTGATGTCTCGAAGCGATTCTGACCAACAAGGAAAATATACACTCGGAACTGAAATTGAAGCTGATATATACGGATATTCAGATTATTCACTGAAGGGTCAGCCGGTGGAACAATATCCGTAACTCAATGTTTTTACACACTTTGGGTAGTATTATGTAATCATCGGATCTTTTAACTCGAGTACGATCTTAAAAATAGGGGAGATTGGCTATAGATAACAAGGACAATCAAGATTATCTGAATTTTAAGAGACCTATTATTGTTGTTGGGATTGGGGGCGTGGGTACCAAACTCGCGATACATTCAAGCAGATTGCTTGGATGTAAATGCATCTTGATTAGCAACGACAAGGACGATTTAGACGAGAAGCACTTTTCGATTCTTGTTCGTTCCGACTTATGGATTAACCCTTCTACCTATAAACTCAGGTCACTTGCGGAATCATCAATGGAGATTATTAGATCTGCTGTTGAAGGATTTCAGACTGTAATAGTATTTGCCAACCTTGCGGGAAGAGCTGGAACTGCGATCGCTCCAGCCGTATGCAGGCAAGCAAAGTTGTACTGTAGTAGCCTTACTGTGTCGATAGCTATAATGCCTTTTAAGTTTGAAAAGGACAGGGTATTCCAAGCGGGTGTTTCTTTAAGTAGACTAAGAGGGTACTCTGATTCCACAATAATACTGGATAATGATTCACTTTTGGAAAATAATCCAGATCTATCTACAGAACAATGTTATCAAATTGCTAATAGCGCACTTTACGATATGATATCTTCTGCTTTTACGCGATATGCGCAACCTGACCTCAGTTTGGTATGCACCTGCGAGCCTAATAAAATAGACGTTGAATCATCTGCTAAAGACTCACTAGCCATGTTGTGTGGGAGCGCCGATCTAGAATCAGTAAAAAAGGTAGTGTTGCATGTGGTAGGAGGCCAAAAGCTCCCGGTAGGTACTGCGAACTCTGTTGTCAACAACTTGCAAAGCATCTTAGAGGATGATAATTTCGAGGGGATTTCTACGTATGTTTCAAATTCTCATGAAACTAGAACTCATCTTATTGCGTCAGTTGAAGGGAAGACCAAATTTGATACCTACGATCCCTTAGCACAGATTATTCCAGTAGAGAATGTATTAGACTGGGAAGAGATGGATTCATGTCCAGATATTGAAATGTCAATACCCAATTTAGAATGATGATATCCCAATATGATATGAAGACCTACTTCTACTCTTAATCAACTAGGCTCAGTCAATATAAAAGTATGATAGATGTGGGGCTGGCCCGGTATTTCACAATCAATATTATATATTTTATTTAATAAATTAATCTACTTCCCGCTACCTAAACATTCTTTAAGAATAGTATGATTTCTGCAATTATTTAATACGGTGACTAACAATTTTGGCTAACATTAATAGCTATGGGAATTTGGATATACTAATAGGTGAAGATGAGTCCGATATAGCATTGCTATACAAAATAGCATTAGAGAAGAAGAATCACACAGTTTCTATTGCCTATAA
>JBKPMB010000305.1:0-4732 GCA_046731995.1 Thermoproteota archaeon
TAAGGCGGTTAAGAAAAAATAGTGCAATACGTGAACTACTGCAAGAGCTGCACCTTTCGGCTAGAGATTTAATTTGTCCTCTCTTTATTGAAGAGGGAGCCAAAAGACCTAGCATAATTAATTCGATGCCAGAGATTCAAAGAATTCCCCTACATAAAACTATTGACGAGGTACAGTCTATTTCTGACTTGGGCATTAAGGCTGTTATTCTATTTGGAATTCCATCTAATAAAGACGACAAAGGTACTTCTGCATTTAGCGATAATGGAATTGTACAACAATCTACTAAATTGATACGTGATCATTTCGGAGATAAAATGGCCATCATTACTGATGTCTGCCTATGTCAATATACTTCACATGGTCATTGTGGAATAGTAATGAATAAAAAAGTGGATAATGATTCTAGCATTAATACGCTAACGAAGATTGCTATCAGCCACGCCGGAGCTGGTGCAGATTTTGTAGCACCTTCGGCTATGATGGATGGACAAGTAAAATCTATTCGCGAAGGTTTAGATGAAGCTGGATTTTCTGATACCGCAATAATTGGATATTCTGCAAAATATGCATCTCCACTTTATGGGCCTTTCAGAGATGCTGCTCATTGCACTCCTGAATATGGTGATAGAAGAACTTACCAAATGCCTTTTGCCAACATTCGAGAGGCAATGCATGAAATAGACTCAGACATTAATGAGGGTGTAGACATTATTATGATAAAACCTGCGATACCATATCTTGATGTAATTTACAAAGCGAAAAGTAATACTAATTTGCCGGTTGCCGCATTTAGTGTTTCTGGAGAATATGCACTTATTAAGGCAGCCGCTATAGAGGGCTGGATCGATGAAAATGCTATAATGACTGAATTCATTACATCAATCAAACGAGCCGGAGCAGATATAATAATTACCTATCATGCTAAGAAAATGGCCCAATTATTATTAAAACAGTAGGACAATTTATGTTGTGTAATTAATTAAGTTTAACAATAACTTATACCCATTTCGTGCTAGTAGAACTGATAAACGAGTGTATTATTCATAATTCAAAAGCAAAACATATTCCTAGCTAGAGTATTTATTTCTCCATATCTGCATATTCCACAATACGTACTTTCAAAACGAACTTGACTAATACTCAGAATGCTAATTTAGCCAGTGAGGTGTATTGAAGTGTCTATCATAACTGAAAAGAAAAATCCTGTAAAAAATCATAAACCTAGATATACTTCATATACATAAACTTGCATTAATTGATGTCTAGCAATTCCAAGTTTCTGTTTGATAGGGCAAAGGAAGTAATTCCTTACGGAGTTAACAGCCCAGTTCGTTTTTATGAACCATATCCTTTCTTTGCAGTTTCAGGTAAAGGCAGCAAAATTTTCACTGCGGATCATCAAAGTTGTATTGATTATTGTATGGGATATGGATCTCTTTTGCTTGGTCATACTTATACTGCAGTACTCGAATATGTGAAATCTCAGATTGACAAAGGAACTTTATTCTGTGTTCCAACCGAAAAGGAAGTAAAGTTGGCTGAATTGATTTCGAAAGTTGTTCCATGTGCAGAAATGACAAGATTAGTCAACACTGGTGCAGAGGCTACAATGAATGCTATTAGAATAGCTCGCGCATTTACAAGAAAAAAGAAAATTATAAAATTTGAAGGATGCTACCATGGTGCTCATGATTATGTTCTTGCCAGTAGCGCTGACTCGACTAGGATAGGCATACCAACTTCGGAGGGTACAATTGAAGAAGCATCATCACAAACATTAGTAGTTCCTTATAACGATTATTCCGCGTTAGAACAAGTAATTAGTAAAGATGACAATATCGCTTGCGTAATTATAGAACCAGTACCAGCAAATATTGGTCTCATAATACCTGATAAACAATATCTAAACGAAATCAGAAAGATAACCCAAAGACAGGATATCGTGTTGATATTTGATGAAGTTATCACTGGATTTAGACTTGCCTTAGGAGGTGCAAGTGAGTTTTTTGGGATTAAACCAGATCTAGCAACATTTGCGAAAGCTATGGGAAATGGGTTTCCTATAGCAGCAATTGCAGGAAAAAGGGAGATTATGGAACAATTCGCACCCGGCGGAAAAGTATACCAAGCCAGCACTTATGCTGGCAATCCTGTTTCAGTTTCAGCAAGTGTGGCAACAATTGAGACTTTGATAGATAGGAAAAATGAAATCTATCCTAGGATTGCTAGGACATGCGATCGTATAGTCGAGGGAATTAATGATGAGATAGAACAGTTAAACCTACATCTTACAATAAATGCTATTGGTTCAATGTACCAATTATTCTTCACTTCTGGGAATGTCAATGATGATAAAAGTGCAAAGAAATCTGATGTCGTTGTGTTTAAAAAATTCCATAACGAATTACTCAAAAGAGGAATTTTTATACCGCCATCACAATTTGAAACTTGCTTCATTTCTGTTGCTCATAATGAAGATGACGCTGACAAGACTATTGAATGCTATAATGATGCACTAGGCAAGGTGAGCAGTTCATCATAACTACATCAAAAGTTGGAACACGAGGTAGCAGACTTGCTATAGCCCAGACACAGATTGCGTTAATCGCACTAAGAAAAATGAACCCTCTTGTTAGCTTTGAGCCTATTATAATATCTACAAGGGGTGATATAGATAAGAGACCTATATTTGCGATAGACCAAAAAGGTATTTTTGAAAAAGAGGTAAACGAAGCTGTAATTAAAGGCAAAGTCGATTTTGCTGTTCATAGCTTGAAAGATGTTCCTTCTGACCTTTCTGATAAACTAACCATTGCTTGTATTCCAAAACGCGCTAAACCAAACGATGTCTTGGTAAATAAGAAAAAAATCAAATTAAGAGACCTTCCTGCTGGTTCGTTGATAGGAACGAGCAGCCTAAGGAGAGCAATTCAGATAATGCGCAAACGGTCTGACTTAAATGTCAAACCGATTCGTGGAAATGTGGAGACAAGAGTTAACAAATCAATGATAGGAGAATTCAATGCTGTAGTCCTTGCTGAAGCTGGCTTAACGCGACTCAATATCAGAGATGTTATTGCAGAAAGATTTAGTATTAAGGACTTTTTGCCTTCTCCTGGTCAGGGTGCAATCGCGATTGTGTGCAGGAGCGATGATTTTGAATTGATCAAAATCCTAAGAAGTATTGAAGATCCCATCTCAAGAGCTGAAATAGATGCTGAACGTTCACTTTTGACAAAAATACAAGGAGGATGTAGATTTCCTGTAGGCACATGTGCAGTTGCCGCATATGATACATCCAAAATCACACTTTATGCTGCTGTATATTCTGCTGACGGCACAGAATCCATTGAAATAAAAGAAACTGGAAGTAAAAGAGCCTCAAACAAACTTGGCATAAAAGCTGCTAATTTACTTTTGAAGGCTGGCGCTATGAAATTGGCTGAAGGCTGGCGCGATGCTGTAGAGGCATGGAACAGTAAATGAGAAAAAAAGGTAAAGTTTTCATATGCGGTGCTGGACCCGGTGATCCGAAGTTAGTTACTGTAAGAGCTATGGAACTTTTGAACAATTGTGATGTAGTACTCTACGACAGACTTATTTGCAAAGATCTTATTGATCAAATTCCTGCAAAATGTGAAAAAATCTATGTTGGTAGAGCTGTGGGTGATTCTAGCACACACCAGGATATTACTAATGACTTGATGGTTGAGCATGCTAAGCATGGGAGGAGAGTCGTACGACTGAAAGGCGGTGATCCATTTATCTTTGGAAGGGGAGCTGAAGAAGCTGAATACTTATTTAAGCATAATATTGACTTTGAAATAATTCCAGGAATTACATCTGCGATAGGATCAGCTGCTTATGCTGGAATTCCTTTGACACATAGACGATTTTCGTCTTCTGTAGCTATTGTTACAGGCCATGAAGATCCTAAAAAAAGGGAACCAAGTGTAAAATGGGACGAATTGGCTAAAGCTGTAAATACTATCGTTATTTTGATGGGTGTGGAAGAACTTGAGCACATTTCATATAAATTGATAAAAGCGGGTATAAACAAAAAGTCAGATGTCGCAGTAATTGAAAACGGGACTACTATGAAGCAGAGGATAGTTAAGGGAAACTTGTCTAATATTGCAGAGATAGCTCGAGAAAATAAAATGAAACCCCCAGCAATTATAATAATTGGCAAAGTGGTGTCTCTGCAGGAAAAGCTTGCTTGGGTAAGTGATCATCGTTGATACTAAGTTTGAATAGTAAGTTGTTGGCAATAACAAGAAAAGGCGCTGATGCGCAAGAGTTTTCACGACTTGTGATTTCAGAAGGGGGAGAGACTATTTTATTGCCTACAATTGATGTTGTACCAAAAGGTCCGGAGGTTATTCCTGAATTTATTAGTCTTATGAAAGAAAGAAAATATGATTATTGTATGTTTATGAGTCCACGAGCAGTAAATGTATTGTTTGATCTGGCGGTAAAACTAAATAAAGTACAAGAGATCATTCTTGCATTAAACTCTTCAATTATTGTCGCAGTTGGACCAAAAACTAAGTCTAGTTTGATAAGACATGGAGTAGATGTCAAAATGATGCCTGAAGAGTATTCGTCTCAAGGACTAGTCCATCTTTTTTCAAAAATGAATAATGATACTATAAAAGGCAAAAAGATCATTATTCCTAGGAGTGAGAAATCAAAAGAATTCATTCGAAATGCTCTATCTCATCTAGGT
>JBKPMB010000306.1:0-3597 GCA_046731995.1 Thermoproteota archaeon
GCCATAACGCTAAGTGAGGTTGTAGGCTGGCCGGTGGCATCAAAAAATACACTGCTGCCAAATATAGCATTTGCACTTACTTGTTTTGTACCCAAATTTGTAATCATAATGTTATCCATGCCATCTTTGCTTGGTACGAAATTAGTAAATAATCTATGAGTAAAGTTAAGATCCAATATTTTAGCTAGACCTGGCTGCTGTATAACTCGAATATTTAAAGGTACATCTGGTGGTTGATAATTTACAACTATTGCCATTTTCTTTCCTGCAGTCACTTGTGAGCTCTTAAACATGTATTTACTAGGAGAAATTGTTTCAATACTTGAATTAATTGAGAATGATCGTTGCTTTAATATAACAAACGTTATTCCAATTAAAATTATTCCTAAAGCAAGAATTCCACCGCCAGCAATTAGCAGCTTGTATCCTCGTTGCATATAATATCCAATCTCATTAGCCTATCGTGGCTAATATTAAATCTATGTAAACAAGTAAATCACAGGTATGACAAAAATATTACGAGTTAGGGGCAGATAAAGTTGCATTTTATAAAGTAGGATCAATTGCTCCAGAAATCAAGTTCAGACTAGACTACAGCGAAAACTCATAGCATACCTAAAAAGGATCTGAAGAATTTCTCAAAGTGTAGATCTAGTGCCGAGGCGGACGACGACGGTGTCACGGCAGCTGAAGCAATGAATTGTTCCATCAAGGGTTTTGATGACGCCCATTTACCAGCATTTTTTGCTAACGTCTTAAATTGACTTCGATGGCGCATACAATATAAACCAGAGTTCTTGGCTTGCTAAAATGCTTGTAAATATATTATAGACAATATTACTTATTTAAGCAAACCTGTCCACCCCTTTTCCTTATATAGAAGAAGATCCGTAGATGACGGGACAATGAATTCAGCAGTACGTATAGCCATAATCATATCAGCAATCACCATTGTTGAGATGGCTGCCATAGCTGTTAATTACAGTCCAACTCCTGCACATGTAAAACAATGTTGGCTTTGACCAGGAAGTGGAGGCTCTCCTTGTTTTGATAATAGATATGAGTGTAAACAGCCCATAAAAGATCTAGGCCTTACTTGTCATAGAAAAACACAATGAGGGCACCGTTCCATTTATTTTTTAAGTATGCGAACGTATTGACCAAAGATTAGCCATATAGAATTGAAGGTTATGATATTGTCTGCTGCGTTATACTATTCATCACCAAAATTGAAAATGAGTAATTTTATTGAAAACATAGACGATAGAACATCCATTTTTCTTATATAATACAGGTTCCATCTTTACTGCGAATTTTGATTATCATGTATTCATTACATTAATTTAGTAACTATGTTATGATTCCATGACTTTTTTTTGTGTTCCGTCTGGCCAATATTTCCGTTTTTCTAATGTGAAGAGTAGAAATGGTTTACAACTAGAACAAGACTTGTTACCATTGGTAGTAACGAATTGAACATGTAGTGGCAGTAATTAAACCCTTTTTTTCTGCTAATTAATTATCTGGAGTAGCTCTTAAAGCTTGATTTTAATACTATCTCCCTCAATTATAGTTTCATAAGCTATCTGATCATATGTCTTGATACGGGCCATAAGTTGACCTACATTTTCGAAAAATTTTTGCCAAGTCTGTGGCAAGGGTTCCATCTCTTGTGATGGAGTTAAAATAGGTTCTGAAAGCTTCCTTCCGTTGGCAACATCGAATTTTGCTCCATGGAAAGGACATGTTACTGTATTTCCTGTTAAAGTACCCATCGAAAGCAGGGCATTCATATGACCACATCTATCACTTATGGCATAGAACTTACCACCTACATTAGCTATTAATACTTCTTTTCCATCAACTTCTACATGTTTCATCTTTCCATCTGAAATTTCACTTACCCTTGCAACTTCAATAAACTCATTTTTGCTCATGTACTACAGCAATAGTGTGTGTGTCATAAGCATATATTTAAGAGTATTAGCATCACAGAAACTGTATTATTAATTAATCACAGAAGAGCAAATTGTCAGGACATCATATTCAAACAGGGATTATTAGAGTATGTCGTTACCAAAAATGTGGTTAAAAAGCTGAGCTTGGGCTTACCATATTACAAGTGGATATTAATATTCAGCAAATCCAAGCCAAGGGACTCGGATTAGATTCCCTAAGCCATGATTGGGGTAACACTATACCAATAACATCTACTATTTTAAGATCTGCTGTTACATTCCTATATGATAAAAAATGATGATGAGATTGCTTGATAGTAGAGTTGCAATTATTACAGGCTCAACTAGGGGTAATGGGAGAGCAATGGCAAATATTTTTTCTGAACATGGCGCAAATGTAATTGTTACAGGAAGAGATGAAAACGAGGCGCAAAATACAGCTGAGCAGATTGCCAGAGAATATAAAACCAATACCCTTGGTCTGAAGCTTGATGTATCGTCATCAGACGAAGTAAATAAGATGGTTGATAAGGTGTACCAAAAATATGGCCAAATTGATATACTAGTAAATAATGCTGGCTACCCAATTAAAGATGAACTATGGGATACAAGCTTTGAGCAAATACAGGACAAAGATTTAGAAAATGTAGTTGATATTGATACTATTGGGACTTACAGATGTTGCCGTCGAGTACTACCTATCATGATTGAAAAGCATCGCGGAGTAATAATTAATATTTCTTCTACTCCCGCAATAAGTGGATATATTAAAGGTGCGCCATATACTGTGGCAAAGGCTGCTAACCTTGGAATCACGAAGCATATAGCAGCTGAATTTGGCAAATATGGAATAAGATGTAATGCTATTGCTCCTGGAACGATCGCTACACAGCGAAATTGGGATAGACTTACGACTCAACAGAGGGTCGATATTGTCAGATCAATTCCACTTGGAAGAGCAGGTAAGCCGGAGGAAATAGCTAGTGTAACATTAGTTCTTGCTAGCGATTATACGTCTTTTATAACTGGACAGACGATCGTAGTTGATGGTGGAGAGACAATACGGTAGGATGTATCATACAATCTAGTATATTTGAATATGCTTGAACAGAAATAGAAGAGTAGACGTGTAAACAAAGTATTGAAGGACATCTAATTATCTTATTAATCATATCCTACAGAGAAATTATTACAAAATTAATATCATAGTTTTATGGGAATCAAAGAGAAGAACAATAGAAATTTTCTGCTTAGGCAGGATATACAAAAATACAGGAGCTTATTCCCACTTGTATATGCAGCTATTCAATTAAGACAGAATCCTCTTCTAAGAGATGATACAATTCAATATATCTACACAGACTCAAAACATAACAATCCTCTCTGGGGTGACACCAATAGAGAACCTGAAGTCTATGTCCCATTACGATAAGGAAAAATATAAAGAAATGATGCTTGATGCTGCAGAAACAGTTATGGGATTTTTTGGCTTTGATATGACAGCTTCGGAGATGCTTTAAAGCAAGAAATAGGAACAGGTAAGTGACTACTAACGACTAGTTAACATGTATTCCTATCATCATATCTATATCATATGAAATATCCTTTCAGGCTTTACTTTTAGTATGACTCTCTTCTC
>JBKPMB010000307.1:0-8084 GCA_046731995.1 Thermoproteota archaeon
TTACCTCGATTTAGGAATGAAGATCAAGCATATCAAAAATATGCCACCCATGAACTTTGCCATTTCTTCTAAAGAACTTTATGCAACAATAGATGAAATGAAAGGAGGTCAAATAGCAAAAAATCTTTTGATTAGTAATGAACCCCATTACATTAGGCACTATATCTCCATATTTGAAGATCTCTGGAAAAATGGAGTAAATGCTGAAGAAAGAATAAAAGAAATTGAGGAAGGTATCGATCATCAATCTACAATAGAAGTTATACAAAATCCTGAAGAATCAATAAAGGTAGCTTATGATATAATAAAATCCTCAAAAGAAGAAGTATTGAGAATATTTTCCTCAGTAAACGCATTTCGACGCCAAGTACGTGCAGGAATAATGAATTTACTTATAGAAATGGTAGAAAAATATCGTATTAAAGTCAGGATAATGATTCCTGCTGTTGACGAACAACAAATCGAACAAATAGTAAATGAGGAAATGCCTACTGCAATGAGATTAGCTCTGCAGCGTAATTATGATCATCATATTGATATTAGAAGTATAGATAAAAATACGCAAACAAGTATAGGGATTTTAGTAGGTGATAGAAAAGAATCTCTAATTATTGAAACAAAAGACGATACAAAAGATAGTTCTTATGACGCAGCAGGGTTATCTGTATATTCTAATAGCAAACCTATCGCTTTATCGTATGCTTCAATATTTGAGACTTTATGGAAGCAAAACGAGTTGTATGAACAATTAAAAAGACATGATAAAATGCAAAAGGAATTTATTAATATAGCAGCTCATGAGCTAAGAACTCCTATACAACCCATTATTGGTCTATCGGAAGTTGTTCTTTCCAATACAAAAGATACAGAACAAAAAAAGTTATTAGGAGTTGTTAATAGGAATGCTAAAAGACTTCAGCGACTCACAGAAGATATATTAGATGTAACAAAAATTGAAAGTCAGTCGCTAAATCTCAATAAAGAGCAATTCAATCTAAATGAAGTAATTACAAATGCTATAGAAGACATGATGACAAAAAAAGTCTCACTTAAGGCCGAAAATAGAAATGACAATAACGATAATGATGAAGTAAAATTTCTGTATACACCTCAAGATGTTTTTGTATATGCAGATAAAGGAAGGATAAGCCAAGTCATACACAATCTATTAGATAATGCAGTTAAATCCACAAAGCATAAAGATGGTACTATAACAGTCATGGTAAAAAAGAAAGAAAGAGAAAGAGAACAACTCAACAACAACAATAACAATGATCAGCAGATTATTGTTAGTATAAAGGACACTGGTAAAGGCATAGATCTTCAGATATTTCAAAGATTGTTTACAAAGTTTGCTACAAAATCGGAAACTGGTACAGGTCTGGGATTGTTCATATGTAAGGGTATTATTGAAGCTCATGAAGGCAAGATATGGGCTGAGAATAATAGTGATGGTAAAGGTGCAACATTTTCATTTAGCTTGCCACTATCCAAACCATAAGCAATTATTATTACAAGACAAACATTGTTGATCCATCGATAAAGCTAAAAATCTGACCGACGTAATATTTACGAAGGAAAAATCTGACATTTGAGCACAAAATCTGACCAATTAGAATGGAGAAGATCAAAGGTTGTTGAAATGAGGGCTAGAGGCTTAAGCCTTGGAGAAATAGCACGTGAACTACAAGTATCAAGGGCTTCAATTAGCTCTGACATGCAGTATTTACGCAGTCAGGCCAAGGAGTACATTAGGGAATATGTCACCGAGCATTTACCAGAACAATACCAGATATGTCTTACAGCACTAGATACTATACTTAAACACGCATTTGACATACTTGAGGCATCAGAGGATAATAGAGAAAAGCTGCAGGCAATGGAACTATTCAAGGATACACATCTAGTCAAACTGGAGTTGCTTTCCTACGCTACCACAATAGATAGTGCTTTGAGCTACATTAGATATAAGCAGCAAGGACAACAGCAAAAGAAACTCCTGACCTTGGACTCAAGCAGTGATGATAACAGCAACAATGACTATGACGAGGAACCAACCAAAGCAGGTAATCAAACGGTATTCTAGATCCTACCTGATACGAGCCTGATTGTCTTCTGACTAGATTGTTCCTTGAGAGAAAGGCTCAGTTGCAACACCGCTGCCATTGTCATTATCATTGGTTGAATTATCGTTGTTGTTACTCGTGGTGGTAGAATTTGATCTAACAGTATGACATGGTTGATTGATTATACATGTCGTGGTTGTGGTAACACACTTACCATTAATGCAAGTTGTGAAAGTTGAATTGGATTCCATTTGTGCAGCAGCCCCTGTCATATTGTACTTTTGGAGTGCAAATAGTGCAACGATAAAAATCATAGTAAATGCACTAGCCAAATAGCAATAATGATAATAATTCCTTCTCATCATACTGCAGTAACTATAACTATAATTTGGTACTATTAAGGATAACCTCTATGTTATAAATGACTATCAGTCTGGTATCACTCATGGTTCACGAATAGAATTGACTTCACTCGTGCTAGCATAATGACAGAAGATATTCCAGAATTTTTTCGAAAGTCTACTACTATTCCTTGAGCCTCTAACGGGAACACGACAGGGAAGTTAGACTAGAAGTAGTCTTTTTTGATCTGTCTCTCACTATGAAATATGTTATATCTTGCAGGCTGACAAGATTAAAAAATACTGTCTGGATCTATAAGTGACAGGCTCCGAACTTAAGATACTAATCCTAGTTGTTTATACAAACAGGGTTTTATTGTCTTGTCTTTAATCTTGCAAGCTGTGAAGTGCCATGCTGCTTCAAGGGCCATAAATGTGGTTACAAATCCGATTGCCAGATAGGCTAAATTCTCTAGTACCATGTGACAAGTATCTGGAAGTTAGTATTACTAGTTTAGTAAGTACATCTTATGAAAAATCATAATATGTATCTACAAAAGTCTTCATTGCTATGTAATACATATATGAACAGGATAGCGAAAGTTGTAACAGTAATACGATACTCTTTGGTTTTTCATGGACCTGTATTGAAGCTACTACAAGTGCAATCAATTTGTTTATCGTTTTTTGCTGCTCCTATATCAACATCATAAATAATGATTCAGCTGAGAAGAATTTTATGATCACAATGTGATTCAACAAGTAAACAATGGATTACACTCTCATGACG
Organism: Thermoproteota archaeon; assembly: GCA_046731995.1. GTDB lineage: Archaea > Thermoproteota > Nitrososphaeria > Nitrososphaerales > Nitrososphaeraceae > JAFAQB01. The sequence goes on from JBKPMB010000307.1 coordinate 3,198, forward strand.
AGATCGATCAATATATTCTAAGATCTCAAATACATATAAGATAAATAGTTAATTTTTTGGACAGTATAAAAAGCTTTTAGGCCAGGATGCTCAACTATCGCTTTATACTTAAGTATGGTTCAAACATCTGAATGAGTCAAAAAAGGAAATTAGAGAAAAAATAGCGGACTTAAATCAGAGTATACAGTCTATTAACAATACAATAAAAAATGTAACTGTTAGTATATCAGAGGCTAAATCTGATGCTCATCAAACTACACAGATCAATAATAACCTTGGTGATTTGGTTAAAGAAATCGTCCGAATAAATTCAGATGCTATATCTTCTAAACTCAAAGAGCTCGGTTTCGATATGAACAATCCACCCCCTCCCAAAGAGACAACGAGAGCTCGAAACCATATTGGGGAAATTAGCTGTGCAACCTCATTTTGACGTTTCTGATTATATGAATAGAGTGCACATTATGATGATTAATAAAAGATACCATGAAGCTATAGAAGTTTACGATCACATCCTCGAAAGAGATCCAAATAATGTTGAAGCATTAATTAGAAAAGGTATTGCACTTCATTCACTAGGTAGATTTGATGAAGCAATATCTGCATATGAAAGTCCTTAAGACCCTATCCACGGCTTGAGGAATCAAATCCCACTCTCCGGACTTGTATTTGCTGAATATTAATACCCATTAGGTTGTTGTAAACCCAAGCTCAGCTTTGATGTTTTTGCAACGACATATTTTAATAAGCTTCTTTGATTATGGTATTTTGACCTTGACAATTCCTCTTGTTCTGCGATTAATTAATAATACAATTTCTGTAATACTAAGACTACCTAGAAGCACCATATCTAAGAAAATATGTCCAATGCTACATTAGCTTGGTCATTAGCGTTTATGATCTCTGTAGCAATGCTAATGTTATCAGACTTCAATACAATAACATTTCCAAATGAAGCTGTAGGACAAAAGCAAGAAAATTCTACAAGTGTTCTCACCAATAATAACAACACTACAGTAACAAAAGCAAATACTACTGCTAATAATAATTTAATTAACGAAGGTATTTCACTATTAATATTAGGAAAGTACAATGAAGCTCTCAACTTGTTTGACAGAGTTTTGGCTGTAGGGCCCAATAATACTTTGGCATTAACAAACAAAGGCTCTACTCTTGTGTATTTGCAAAAATATGACGAAGCTCTCGGCTTGTTTGACAAGGCTTTATCTATAGAGCCAAATAACACCAGCACACTAGGTAGTAAAGGCAATGTTCTTGCTTCTTTACACAAATACAACGAAGCTCTCAACTTGTTTGACAGAGTTTTGGCTGTAGATCCAAACAATACCTATGCCTTAAGTTTAAAGGGTATATCTCTTGCCGGCCTACACAAATACAACGAAGCTCTCAACTTGTTTGACAGAGTTTTGGCTGTAGATCCAAACGACGTTAAGACGTTGATTAATAAAGGTAATGTCCTTGATACTTTAGGTAAGCATCAAGAATCTATATCGTACTATGACAAAGCCTTAGCTATTGAGCCAAATGATGTTGTTGCACTGCAAGATAAAGGTAGTGCATTAGATCTCATAGCAAGATACAATGAAGCTATTGTTTATTATGACAAAGCCTTAACCTTGGATCCGAGTAATGTCGATATTTTATATAACAAAGGTGTTGCCCTTGGAAAATTAGGTGATTATACACAAGCTATAAAGTACTATGACAGAGCATTAGCTATAGAGCCTACTTATACTGGAGCATTAATAGGTAAAGGTTTTGCCCTTCATCAGTTAAGAAGCAATATTCAAGCTATTGTTTATTATGATAAAGCGTTAGTTATAGATCCTAGTAATGTCGACACTTTAACTAACAAAGGTGCTGCTCTTGCTGCTTTGCATAAATATAGTGAAGCAATCAAGTATTATGACAAGGCTTTAGCTATCAAACCAAATCTACAAGATGCAATAAATGGTAAACGCCTTTCTATAGCAGCGTTGAACCAGACACAAATTAAATAATAAATAATTCATTTGAACTTCTGCACACATATGTTCTGGTATCCCAGAAGACCCATTTTATCAACAAGATCCATCGAGGAGCAGTGCAGGATACAGCTAACGAAAGAAGCTTGCATGCAGCAGCAGTTTAGGTAAAGATAACCACATGTTTACCTTCTACGTTTTGAGAACTCTATTTCAAGTCCACGTTTGCCTTCAATTGCTATTGTATATCCTTCATCTTTAGCTAAAGGTATTAGTGAAATACTTTTGTTTTTACACAGAGGACATATCTGTTGCTGAAGACTATCATTATTGCTTCTGTGGATATCTATTTTTTGAAATATAGTAGCACACCAAAAACATGATTCACAAATAGCAAACTGATGTCTATACTCATAAAGTGGTCTTGTTGCTGTAGTTGTAGTTATAGTTAAGGAATTGGCTAAATACATACTGTATGTTCATCACCTCTGATCAAATAATTTTACATATTTATATACTTTGTTATAAAATCTATATGTGATAATATAATTTTTAGAAACACAAAATGTCACTTCTTAAGATATTCTCTAATAGAGTTGACTGAACCTGCAACTTTTTTAGTTGAGCAAGTATGTACATATATACAGAAAAAAATTGAGTCTGGAAAGAGAAGTTGACCAAACAGTGAATGACATGGTGAAAAAGGAAGGATGGACAAGATCCTATGCTTTATCTGACATTCGTAGTACATTTGAATCCGAAGAGGGTATCAAGAAGTAGCATATGTAAACGATCTAATCAAGAAAGAGGCTGAAGAGGAAGAGGCGCAGCATGAGCCGAGAGCGACGGTGACGACGACAACAAATACAGTAGCAGAAGGGATAACTGCAACAAAAGAGCCTGCAGGAAAAAAATCATCATCATCAAAGAAACCTTTGAAAGTAACTCCTCCACAACAAGAAACAACACCTTCAAAATCCATATCCAAGCAGTTAGACAAACAAACTATCCAAATTAATAAAAAAATAACGGAAATCTTCAAACCAATTCAAAAGCATATAAGATCTGTAGATAAGCAATCAGAACTCATAAAGCAGCTTCAATCGCAGCTAAGACAGCTACAAAAGCAAGTTTCACAAATGCAAAGACTAGTAAGTATGGGAAAGAAGAAGCAGACAAGATAGCAAAAGAATGGTGATTTGTGGAATACCTCAAAACTTTATGAATGAAGAAAACGCTTAGCTAGTATTGTTAGATATACTGGTATGTTTAATAGTACTAAAGTCGATAATGAAGATTTCATAAATACTGTAACTTAATACTCTTGTGTTACTGTGATTTGAGAGAAGCCATATCAATGGAGAAACGATACTTAACATCCGCCATGGTGGAAGTCAGAGTGGCAAATACCACAGAAAAGGATTGTCACATAAATCATATACTGCCCCAAACTACACATTGTGGACAAGCCTTGACCGGCAGTCATGACTATTCTTCTTACTTGTCTACTTCTCCTTTACCATGACAAGTAGGACACTCCCCAATTGTCTCCTCGCCATGAGATTCAGCCTTCGGGTGTTGTGTAACTGGCAATTTACCAGAGCTCTTTACAAATTGGGCAAGTTGTCTTCATGATACGTTATACGTCTCAATACATTCATTATCATTTATGTTGGTTTGTGTGATATAAGACCCTATCTTAGGAGATATAAAGAAATGAACACTGGCAATTTTTATTGACTTGATGCATGATCTACTTCGACTATTACATAGCGAGACTAGATACCATAAACGGTAAAGTACCGGACTGTTCAAGTACAATACTATACTCTCTCGCTTCCCATGCAGTGCTTCAGACTATAATAAGGATGATGATAAACACATGGATTCAGTATGGACAAGGAATTAGTTTTGCAGCAGCATTTGCAAACTGAACGGGAACAAGAAATAGAGACAGAAATAGAATGTCCTAGATGCTATAACATAATGACACTATGTATGATTTTGACAGATTGTACTATTTTTGTGAAGAATGCAACCTTTCACTTTCATTAAATTATCAGAGCTAGTTCAGATATGATCAACAACAAGAAGAAGAAAAAGAGAAACAGATTAACGACAACAATAATGAAGCTGAGATTATAGAACAAGGTGACATATACTTCTTCTATAGGCCAAAGAAAGGTGCTGAAGAAGTAAAAGGCATTGAGGATGTAAGAAGATTCTTTATGGTGACTGCACCAGAAGAGAATAGCAGTAATAAAAGCCAGCTATATAGACTCTTTGTCATAGGCAAAAAATCACTTCCTGAAGTGAGAAGGACAGAAGCCAGAGCATCTGAAAGATATTGGGCCAGAGTTGGTGGTATTTTTAAAGAGGCCAATGAGCTTACAAGAGAACTCTCATCAGATGAATTTAGAACAGGTGATGCTGCAAGACCAGTTGGAGAAGGAAAGTATGCTATAATAAAGCATCACCAAAATCATACAGAATTAGCATATATTCTAGAATTACCAAAAGAGCCAGGAGTAGCTCAAAAAGAATTAGGTATAGAAAAAGAAGCAAGTTATGTTATATCAGTTATCAATCCTAAAATACCAAAGCCATCAAATCTTCCTACTACAGAAGAGCCTCCAAAATATCCACAAGAAGTTCTAAATGAGTTCAATGAAACTGAGAACTTTGTACCTCTTTCCAAAGATACAAAATTTATAGACTATCAAAATGCACAAATAATTCTTATCGGTGCAAGAGAAGGAAGATATGTAATTAAAAGCGAGATTGGTATAGAAATAAAGGAAGAGCAATCACAGCAATCATCTGCAGATATATTCAATAAACTCAAACTAAGAAGAGAACAGGTGCCAATAAGACCGTTAACAGAAGGAAAGTTAGAATAGCG
>JBKPMB010000308.1:0-9611 GCA_046731995.1 Thermoproteota archaeon
CATGATCTTTCAGAGATGAACTTTGTAAAAATAGAACCATCATCGCCCTCAAATAACAGTGGGCTATGCATCAGACCTATTTTATATGAGATTATCATTTTCTTTTCCTTATTGGGCGTAAGAACAGAGTTGTCTACTTTAAATAACTTGTTTATATAGTCATTAACTTTTAACAATTCCTTTTTGTCTTTAGACAAGATGACGAAGCAACAGCTAGCATCATTTTTCATAGCACCATACTTTAAAGCCACAGAGATTTGGTTGGTATAACAGATCCTGAGCAAAAGATCTGTTTCAGGATTTTTCGCGATCATTATTTTTCTTTTTTTAGATTCCAAGGTCACCTTCAAGACTTCAAGCAAATGCTCAATACTATAAATAATGTTTGCATCGATAGCTTGAACCGATACTCGATCTGAGATACGACGTAAATTGTCAATAATATTCCCGGGATCATTTTTCTCTATTGGTTTAGCACCAATAATTGAGATAAACGTAGTACCTAATTTGTAGAATGTTCTTTTCGTATGCATAATTGAATCTAATTTTTATAATTTTTGTCTTTACATAATATTTGAATCTAAGTACTCGACTGGTTAAACACAAAAATGCGTTATTGTATTTATTGAACACTTTAAATTATACATGACGTGTCATCCACCGTGCACAATGGTTACGATTGTTAAGCTGTCCCCTGTTTTTAGAATATTCTCATCCTTAGATAACATCGACGAATCAGCTCCATTTATCGTTACTAAGACGTTATCAGTATCCAAAAATTTTGGGTCATTAACATTATCTTTTAAGAAGGTTAAAACCTCAGATATAGAGGCAATCTGTTTATTAAAAACGAGGCTTGATCTGCCTGCTGTCTTTTTAATACCACCCAAAAGTTTTATGTTTATCAATTTATACTTTCATCCTTCTTCCACTAGCTCTGATTCGGTAATATCTTCACCTTCAGAAGGCACAGCCATCTGCTTCTCCACTTCTTGCCGATGAATATATGATGTTATGTATCCCGCTATTTTATTTCTTAGTAATTTCGACCTTACAACCGCTAGCTGTTTTATGGCTTCTTTATTTTCATCAAAATCGCTACTGAACTTGTCTGGATATTTCTCCAAAAGTTCATTTGATATTCGCTTAATACGATCCATTCAACAAAAACATCGATGGAGAGCGCATTTTATATATGTTTATTGATGAAACACAAAGGGGTAGATTACTGTCCAGACTTGGAAATTTTTTACTCTAACAACTTAAATACATCCAAATTCTCTGCCTTGTGATCAAAGTACAATATTACAAAGGGCTGAACACAGATTTCGATAATTTATATAATAACATAAAGCAATTGCTAGAAGAGCAATAAGACCTACAAATTGTTTCAGAATACAAGGGCTTTCTCAAAGCTGTACCTTTAAGAAGCATAGTGGCTGTCAACAAGTCACCTAAAGCATGGGCTGGGTCTTTACGCGAAATTCATGTTTCAATAACTGGAAATCCTGACGATTATGCAGTGGAAGTTGCTTCGGGAGCATGGTTTGGTAGCCTTGCCTGGCCAGGAGCAGTAGGGCTTGTAATTAGAGGACCTATTGGTCTTGCTGCAGGTGTAGCTGTAGGAGGAATAATGGCATATGACTTTGAGAAACATGTATGGCAAAAGGTCATGTAAGTAATAAAGAAATCAAGTAAGGTTCAGCCAACAATAAATTCGGTGCACGGCTATCATACCTAAATTATATAGGTGTATATGTCTGCTTATGACTCACGTATAACTTCTAGCAGGGGACCTCAATTCTATTAAAAAGTAACTCCCATAGCTAATGAATGTGATATTATAATCAATAGAATAAAATCATATTTACTGAATCTGGTACCATTTACCATTTGTCAAGATTTCTCATGGTAACCAAAAAAATAAAAGACCTCGTCATGGCTGTTGGCATCAGCACAAATTGAGTAGATCCGTCGCATAAGATATAGCACTCCGTTACATACTAGATTGTTTTGAGCAGATTAGCTTACATATTCTAGTTTCATTTAAATATCGATAACCTATGCTCATTCTTGCGGGTTCGTAGCTCAGCCAGGTAGAGCGTCTGGCTCTTAACCAGTCGATATAATAGGGGTTAAAATGTCGTGGGTCCGAATCCCACCGAACCCGCTTCACTAGTGTATCGTTTTATAGGACTACATATCATAATAATATAATGTCAGTTCACGCAACTGCTACCGATTTATCAGTTACATCAGTGTTATCTCCTTATGCCAAATTTAAGATGGCATTGAAATCTAAAGAGGTTAAAAGACAGTATCCTAACCTATTAGAAAAATTCTTGGATTACTGTAAGTTCGAAGGCCCTAATGTAGAACAAAAAGCCACAAATTTTTATCTTTTTGCCAAGACCAAATCACAGGAAGAACTTGAAGACTTGGTAATTAAATTTATTTTGTTTCAGACTGAGAGAATAGACAAAGGGCAAATTACAGCAGGAACTTTAAGGAATTATCTTAAAGCACTCAAATTGTTTTGCAAAATGAATCGTATTGTCATTTTTTGGGATATAATATCACACTCTATTCCCAAAGTTAAGAAGCATGCCAATGATCGCATACCCACCGTGGAAGAAATAAAAAAACTAATTGAATATCCCGACAGGAGGATAAAACCCATCGTATTATTATCTGTATCAACAGGCATAAGAGTTGGAGCATGGGATTATTTGAAATGGAAACATATCATACCAATAAAGAACGGTGAGGATATTATGGCTGCTAAACTTGTAGTTTATCCAAATGAACCTGAAGAGTATTTCACATTTATGACTCCCGAAGCCTATAACGCAGTCAAAGAATGGATGGATTTTCGTGCCTCTTTTGGTGAGGAGATTACAGGGGAGAGTTGGATTCTAAGGAATACGTGGCAAAAAGTCAAACCACGATATAGTCATAGAATTGGATTAGCAAAATATCCAAGACAGTTCAAAAGTGCAGGAATAAAAACTCTAGTGGGAAGAGCATTACAGATTCAAGGCGTGAGATCAAAATTAACAAATGGTGAAAAGAATCATGATTGGAAGACATTGCATGGCTTTCGTAAATTCTTCAAAACTCAGACAGAGAGGGTTATGAAATCATTAAACGTTGAAATACTGATGGGCCACGACATTGGAATTTCAAAACCCTACTACAAACCTTCAGAACAAGAACTTTTGCAAGACTATGTTAAAGCAGTAGATTTGCTAACAATACATAACGATAATTCCAGACTTGAAAAACAAGTAAAAGAATTAAAAGAAAAAAGCAAAGATGATGATAACCTAATCAAAGCAAAACTTCAAGAAAAGGATAACCAGATACACACTTTAATAAAGAAGCAAGAGCAGTTTGAACAGCTAATTCAATCACTTATAGATTCGGGGCAGGTAAAACCAAAATAGATTACTATGACAGTATGCCATATTTGATGCTATTCAGAGAGTATGTTATAGCTTAAGGAAACTGAGGAAAAAGATCAGACCTTTGTAATAGCGACGATCATGCATAATAAGGTCTGTATATCCATCTGCAAGTTGTTCTAGCTGGTCCTCATTTAGGCCCTGCAACCATCTATAAATGGCTTTGAAATTAGATCTATCTTCTTCTTGGATGATATCTTGGAAAAAAGCAGCTCCAAAGCCTACTGACTTACCAAAATATGTCTCATCCATCTTTGAGGCATGCCAAAATGCTACCAGTATAAACCTTATCAGCTTATGTGCCAGACCTGATCTAAGTATCTCGTCGTAAAGCATGTCTGCGGCTTCAGGCTTCTCTATTACATTTTTCAATTTCTCAAATTCTTCTGTCAATTTGTAAACAGATGGTTTTCCCCCAAGATCCTTATCATCCTCATGGGTCTTTTTTCCCGCATGGCGCTTTCCCCGCTCTAACTCTCTAATTTGGTTCTTTGTCTTAATGTTAAAAAAGATCCCCATTTTTTCTAATTGCTTAAGTACTTTTGTCAGGTCATGTGGATGAAGGAAGAGATCAGAGGAGCCTTCATTTAGCATCATATCTTCAAGATCCTGTTGGATACTTTTCTGTATAGTCTGTGTAAGCTGCTGATTTATTTCTCGTGGTCTGAGTACCTGAACGGAAGATACATTCTTAGCAATCGCCATGGTGTGTAGTGCTGCAATATTGGTATCAGAGCTAATTCCCTTAACCATCATCCGTGCGAAGTTCTTTGGGCCTCGATACTTTGAGTTGAAAGCATAAAACTTCACTGCATATCTCAGAAATATTTGGCCAATTAGCGGCTTATCCTCTTCTGTCAATTTCTGACCAGGGTATTTCGCTTTTTTGGCCACAAAATTGTCAAATACATTCTTGTAATTTTAATGTGAGCATAGTATTTGAAATGTACAGAAGAGTCAACATAGGATTAAGGGATGACGTGTATAACAGGTTGAAAGACAGAGGCAGATTCGGCGAATCATTTTCAGAACTGGTTTCAAGGCTAATTGATGAAGCAACTATACACAGTACACTAAGAGGAGAAGATTTCGTTGAATAGTAGTAAAGCATCAATGATCATAGATTTTATAAGCAAACAATGCAAAGATGATCGACATTGTGAATGTAAGGGCAGATGGGAGGGACTAGGTTTTGAAATTATTTGCGGTTGTAAATGCAAACATGACAAAAATAGTCAGGCGTTAGAGCAGGTTGAGGAGCCATTCTCTAACACCAACTACAGTACACCGCCAGTATCTGGTCAAGGAGCAAGATCAAGACAATGACGGACAACGATACATTAGCAGACAATAATATTAAGCATTATGCTAAGCTGTCAACTTGTTACGAGTATCTACCAGACATTGACAGTGAATCCATAACATCCTGTCCTGACAGGATCTGCATAGTATGTGGAAGCGATCACAGCTTTAGAGGCAATATCAAAGATGCCATAACGTTCATTGATTTACTGCCAGAGATTTTCAAGAATAACAGGAACGGTGGTATCAGTACCACCAAATTGCAGGGGTTTGTGAATTGACTAAATTCAAGGGACCACTTGGTTTGATTAGAGTACTATTAATGTATGTGGATCACATAAGCTCATTTCATCTTTATCGAGAGACTGGCATAGTCGAAGTGGTACTAGGTGGTCGCGTCGTTATAACTGCGGAAATGATAGAAGCAATGAAAGAGAGCGATTATGTACTTAAGGCTTTCTATAATTCGGTAGATCCTGGATCTATAGAAAGCGGCAGTTTAGGAGACTCTATAAATGAAATAGAGAATGAAGATGAGGTCCCTTATTACATACGTACCCATTTGCTACTAGAAGACAAAGTCCCCTCTCTTGAAAATAGTGGGAAAAGTGACATAGACGCACTAATAATGGAACCACTCAAGACTGAATTCGAAGCTATGACACGCGATGAAGCTTGTAGCAGCTGTAACGTCAACACAGAAGGAGATGAAGATGAGTAGCATACCGAAAACGGACAATGAAACCTTGACTGATCTACTAAAGAGGGCTGCTGCGATTCAAAAATTAAAAGTGGTCAATGTGGAAAATGAATGGACAGAATTCCTCAAGCATTACTTCTCGCTTTTTGGGGACAATGGAGGCTGTTGAAATATGCGAGCTAATAAAAAGGATTTTGAACTTCATATAGCATCTAATGAGGTTCCAAAGGATTTAGAGGAAGTATAGAGGAGCCACCTACTTGTATAGAGGTTTATCATGGCATTGAAGACAATAGAATTGAGGTATTTCCATCAATTTCTTCCCAGATTATGTATAGTTATACTAAAGATAACTTGAATATCAATAGTCAAAATAGCATTATTCAAGCTATAATAGTTGGTCATAAGATGGGGGGTGCTTCTATAATGCCTTCACTCCCTTCACTGCCTTCACCATCATATCTATCCCCTGTTGATAGTAGTAGCTTGGAACCAGAAAAAAAGACAAAATTTACTCCTGACTATGAAGTAAATGAGCCTGTATTTTGGCGTGTTTTCAAAGAGTTGGCAAATGAACATAATAGATTGGTTAGTTACGATCTATTGCAAGGAGGACTGATGTCGACTGGGAAACTCGATGCTGGAGGATCAGTTTTGATGATTGAACACATGGAGAAGAGCGGAAAAATAGAGCAGACTGAACGTTACCATGTTTATAGAATAAAGATGCCAACTGTACCAATGGAAGAAGATATGCGATAATGGTTTTAGATTATGGCACTGTAAAAATAGAAGAAGGCCTCGACTTTATCCTAAGCCACTTTGAAGAACATACCTGGCCCAGAACAATATTTACTAAAACGCTAGGAAAGCAATATACTGCTTATAGCAGACAAGAAGCAATTGCTAGGTTCAAACAATCCAACTTGATGGACTGTAGGATAAACGCATGTCCTGATTATACTGAATTCAAAGGAATAAACAGGCAGCCCCCGAACTTTATTTTCATAGATATTGATCGATGTTTGTTTGGAACAGATAATGATTTTTGGGAAGCAGTAAAACAGACATGCAAAAACATTGCACGAACTTTGCAGGGCAAGCCTTCTGTCCTATGGAGCGGAAATGGAGTTCACATTTGCCAACCTGTTGAAGCCATAGTCTTGGAACAAGAAAATAACTTTGCTCAATTTGACCATCCTTCACAAACCTTCCTCAGGTTCGCTGCACAATTCTTGTCCAATCATAAATCTGACAGTAACAATAATCCTGCATTCAAATCATGTTTGGTCAGAATTCCAGGTTCAATTAATTCTAAATACAATGAAGAAGTAAAAATAATTCAAAGATGGGATGGATTCAGACCCAAGGTCAATCCGCTATACTATCATTTTTATATTTACCTGGCAGACAAAAAACTCAAAGAGTTCAATATGCAAACGAATAAGACAGAAAGCTATCGGGGCAATACCATTACATGGATAGAAAAACTGCTGCAGACCCCAATAGATGATTATAGGAAGAATGCTGTAAACCTTATCTTGGCGCCTTACCTTATCAATGTTAGGAAAGTTTCCTATGATGTAGCATTGAATATCATCAACGACTGGTTGAGCAAGTGCGGCGAGTTAAGGAAATTAGATCAGGACTTCAATTACATGGTGAGATATGCACTGAAGTACTGTGCAAAGAATGGGAATAGGCCGCTAAAGCTTGATACTTTGAAGACCAAAAATTTCATGTTATATGATCTTCTCAAATCGTAGTCTTGTTTATACTGATGGCCGAATCTTTTCCAGCATTGGCCTTACATGGTCTGATTCAACATAAGATAACATATTTTTATCGCATAACCTATGATCATATTAAGAATCATTAGAGCATATATTGACTACGACTTGAGCAGAATCCATTGACCGCATATTTCTGAAGGGAGCTCAGACAATTCATGTTCTAATTGACCCTTCTTATTATAGCCTTTTATAATGTTGATCACATGAAGAGCTGTTGTATAAATAATAGGATCAGTTTAGAGGCTCTCGTCCAGCTCTCTCAAGTCTTTCTATTACTACGTCATAGTTTTCGCATTTGTCATTTATACTTGCAATAAAACTCTGTTCCTCAGCAGAAATTAGCTCATGAAGCTTGTTATCGGCTTCGTCGTAGTCACTTGAGCCACGGCTATAACCGGTCCAGCCGTAATGACTCAACAGTAGACCAATGATACACCTGAAGTTATCCTGGCCGAGATTTCCTCTCCGGAATTTATATTTGTGTTTTTCTTGTTCTATGATTTCGATTACCTTGGCGAATCTGTTCTTGGGCTTGGTTAAGAGTATCTGGGTCATTGGTAGTTGATAAGGAGGACGATGGGCATTATAGTTTTTACGTGGGGGAAGCCAATGGCTGTCAAACACTATCTGATCTATGCATTCTTGTCCTAGGTGTCCCAGGTAACTTGCTACAAAATATTTCCTATACCGCTACCCATCTCTATCTTTACTTAATTTCTTGTCTATCTATTACGGGAATATTATAGCTTGTTACTAGAGAGACCTAGGACAAAAATACACGTAAACCGTTGCTATAATTGTTATACCGCCATTCAGTAGCATTTAGCAGGTTGACTTGTCGTTGTAACAATTAATTTACATAATTAATCAATAATGGTAATGAGCAAAAGGACAAAGAAAGTTCGAGACAAAGGCAGTTTTAAAGGTACAAAAGATAAGGAGAGTAAGAGGACTGTATCCTCAAAGATAAGCAAGTTTGCTAGTGGTTTTACAATTCCTGATGATGCTAAAAGCAGATGTCCAAAATGTTCATCTGATATTATAGAGCATCCCTCTTTAGTATCAATGCCTTTGAGCTTATCACCCGATGATATGAGTAACACCAGAAAAATAAACATAGAAGATCAGGATGCAAATTTTGTCTTTAAATTCAGCTCTTGTAAAAATTGTGGATATAGCGAGTTCTATCTACATAATAAAGGAAGCGGAACCAGAGTTTAACTTTTAACTGTTAACTATTACATTGCTGGCTTCAGTTGGAGGTACAATTGGCAGGACACTTTTTAACTACTTATTAATCTCCTTATAAACTATCTATTCTATTCTCATTTAATCTCTAGAAGATGAAGAAAAGTGCAAATAATTATTGTAAAATGGTTATTAGAAGTATTGAATACTTGTTATATCATGAGTCAATCTCATAGTGACAAAATAGCGGATGCTTCTATTAGAAGGCTTTTTGAGGAGAAGAATTTCGTTTTTGTGTCCACATTAATGAGCAATGGCTATCCTCATACTACACCAACATGGGTAGATATTGAAGATGGCAATATCCTCATAAATACTGCGGTAGGAAGAATAAAGCAGAAGAATGTATCAAGAGATCCAAGATTATCTCTAGCAGTTGCGGACCACAATAATCCATATGACATGGTGACTGTAAGAGGAAGGGTAATCGAGCAGATAAAAGGAGATGCTGCTGAAAAACATATAGACAAGTTAGCAAAAAAGTATCTTGGCAAAGATGAATATCCTAATAGAACAGCAGGGGAAAAGAGAGTCATACTAAAAGTAAAGCCTGAAAAGATATTTCATATGAAATAGATAGAATAATACAAGCTGCATATACTTAAGAAGAAATATTGTCAAAAGACATATTCAAAATATTCATGCAGGAAACGCTAATTTTGTATCCTTTTGATTATCTAGCGGGGAGAAAGTCAGGTTATTATTGGTCTGGTCTGCCCCCGATGTGCCAGAAGAAGAATGATGTCCAGAGATTAGATTACACGAACATTATGAAAGAAAATTTTGGAGACAATGCATTAGAAAGGGAATGGGAAGTTACCTGATCTGAACTTTCAAACAATTTTCGCACTCTGAATAATTCGACATAAGGAAAGACAATTGCCCCCGAAATCAGGAATTCGAGGAATTATGTGTTATTATTCTATACTTCCATATTCAAGTGGAATTTGGAAAGAAAATGGAATTGTACAAGGGTTGCTCCATACAGTATCCTATAGATGACGAAAAAACCTTTTAGTATAGTACAAGTTAACAAAAACAATGTTAACAGTATCATGTAGAGATGTGGGAATGGACTGTGACTATGTATGCAAAGGTGAAACA
>JBKPMB010000309.1:0-16384 GCA_046731995.1 Thermoproteota archaeon
TTGGCTGTGGTGAATTCTTTAGTGAATTCTGGTTAGATTGGTCTCTGCTATAATTACCGTTAGTCAAAACTCCAGTACCCATAATTAGGAATATTGCCACTGCTACTGCAACAATAGCACCGGCAGCCATATAAATGGCCCTGATATTCATTGATATGAGCTTATAATGCTACTTTATATAATTGCTATGTGTTCAATTAGCCTTGCATCTATATAGAGATATTAGATACTGTTTAAATTATAGAACAAAACATGCATATGGTAAGTTTATTGTCTTCTAAATATTACGAACCAATAAACACATTCTTCTTAATATTAGTTGATGAGCATATTTTCATAGTCTTAAAATAACATTGCTTCAAGCATACGGATATGTTAAGCCAGGATATAGCTACATAAACCGGCAATTACCATAGAGCAAAATGATAAATGATATGTAGTAGCAAAAAAGCAGGGGCAAGGTAATCTTAAAGTTCAAAAGTGTTCTTTAAATATGGTTATGCAGGATAAATATGAGTGCCTGGATAGCTGATTAATTAATAGCGTACCATAATATGATGATTTTAACATGTATATGTATATGGGTGGTAACAGGAAAAACTATTTTACTCTTTACAGTCTTCTGTTTAACTCATAATGATGGTAGTAGTATCTACAGGTATTGGTAGCGTAAACGTAAATGTCGCTCCTTTACCACGTGTATTATTAATAGCCCAGATTCTACCACCATGAGCTTCTACAATACTTTTTGATATAAATAACCCTAATCCAGTTCCTTGATAAGATTTTGAGGTAAACTTGGAAAATAGTTTTGGCAATATTTCAGGATCTATGCCATTGCCAGAGTCCTTTACACTTATAAGAACTTGATTATCGATATTCTCAGTACTAATATGTATATCGCCTCCTTTTTCTTCAGTAAACTTGACAGCATTATTAAGGAGATTAGAAATTACTTGAGTTATCCTTGCTTTATCTGCCTCAACAAAAATATGTTGTGGCTGGTATGATATTTTCATTATCTCTTTATTATCATTTTTTTGACTCCATCTGAGCGGATCCCTGTTTGTCATTATGTCATCTATGACATTTGTAATAATATCGTTTAGATTAAATGGTTCTTTCTTTAAATTTAGAGAGTGACTTTCAATCTTTGTAACGTCTAATATATCATTTGTAAGTTGCTGCGATCTCTTTGCATTTCTTATGATGATATCTAGTAATTCTTGTTGTTGAATATCTTTTATTTTTGATCTAAGAACTTCAGTTAAGCTAAGGATGGGTTGGATAGGTGTTCGCAATTCATGAGCTGCCACATTGATAAATTCATCTTTCATTTTATCTGATTCTTTTAGTCTTTCATATTGAATACGGATAGTTTCTTCTCTTTCTTTTAACCTGTAGTTACTTTGCCTTAACCGTGCATTATATTCGATACTCGATAATGCTAATGCTATGATATTAATAAAATAACCCGCATCTTTGAGAACATGAGCTACATTATGCGCTGTGTCAAATGATATCGCAGAGTAAGACATTATTATTTGAGAAAAGATGTCAACTATTAGATATCCCAATATTCCTTTATAGAAGGCATCTGTTCTCTTATAAAGTTCGTTTTTATAGAAATAAAATAATGCTATTATAAATAATACAAGCGATGGTATCTCGTATGGCCTGTGTATAGAATAATCATCTACTACGCTAGCCGGTAAGACAAAGAATAGCGAGCTTATGGAAACGCTTGCGGCAAGTATTGCAAGAGGTATAAAATAAAGTGCCACGGTTTTTCTTTGCTTAGTTAGTGGTGATCGTAGCTGCTTCTGTTCTTCCTCCTCCTCCTCCCTTCCTCCTCCTTCTTGTACCTCGAAATCAGATGAAGATAGGGAAGAGAACCTTACAATTGCCATAACCAACATTGCACTCAGAAATATTCTTCCAGCAAACCATGTCTGAGGAATGAAGTATTTTAGGAAAATGGGATTATCAATTGCAACATAAGCTACTATTACATGTAGTAAATCAATCAAAGCACTGGTAAGGAATCCTATCCCTATGAATAGGCTAAA
Source organism: Thermoproteota archaeon (assembly GCA_046731995.1). Classification (GTDB taxonomy): domain Archaea; phylum Thermoproteota; class Nitrososphaeria; order Nitrososphaerales; family Nitrososphaeraceae; genus JAFAQB01. The sequence continues at coordinate 2,070 of JBKPMB010000309.1, forward strand.
TTTATCATTTAACGCGCGAGCTCTTGCTATGTAATAGAATGCCAACACTGCAGCAAGTATTACTGCAAATAACTCTATGTAAAAATGGTGAATCTCAGACGTCATCCAAGTATTAGGATTAATAGATAGAATTGCTATTATTGAAAGGGGAATTGAAGGTACGAGTGTATATTTAATTAGAATTTCATATTTGGAAAATAATAATTTGGATTTAGATAGTGATAATAAATGCTTCATTTTCCCATTTCTTTTTGTTCGTTGCCTTCTACTAATAATAATAACTTGCTGTAGCAGTAGTTAAGATTTTTGTTATTAGTTCTAATATCAAAGATACAATGGCGATATGTTAATCATCTATTATTTATATCATCGTCACAATCCTCGTATTATAAGTACCATTGATTTGCTATAAAAATATCTTGCTCTATAAATGAAATTGAACTATAGTAAAAACGATGTCTCTCAGTTTACTTGCAGATATTATATTGGTGCCTCGTTGTATTTATAAAAATGTCATCGTGAAATATTGCTTCTGGTGTAAACAAGTATGATAATATGTACTTGCTATTTTAGTAATAGTATATAAATATTTGTAACATATAGAATAAATAGGAAATTAATTATCATTATTGTTATGTACATATCATAAGTTATTATATTCTCCTGTATTCTTACATTTAAATATATATTTATTAAACTTATATAAGGTAATTTAATAGCGAACTTTATGGCTTTGGAGAGAGGCTCCCTTGTACTCATAGATTATACCGCTAAGGTTAAGGATTCTAATGAAATTTTCGAAACAACCCATGAAGAAGATGCCAAAAAATCTGATCTCTACGATCCAACACGCAGGTATGAGCCAAGACTTGTATCTATTGGCGAAGGATGGGTACTGAAAGGATTGGATGAAGCTCTAGCGAATGCTAATTTAGGCGATAAACTCACTATTGAAATTACTCCAGACAAAGGATTTGGCGATAGGGATCTTAGCAAGGTAAGAATGATCCCACAACGTAAGTTGGGAGAGAAGGCAGATAATATAAAAGTAGGAGATGTAGTAGAAATGTATGAACGTCCCGGAATAGTAAGGTATGTGGGATCAGGAAGAGTTCAACTTGACTTTAATCACAGATTTGCGGGCCGAATTTTAACATATGATATTAGCATATTGAAAAAGCTTGAGACTGACGACGATAAGATAATGTCACTTATAAGAAGAAGACTACCCATTGACAAGGATAAGATAAAATTCAAACTTGTGGATTCAACTTTGGAAATTGAGCTAGCCGAAGAAACTTTTCTGTTTGAAGGATTACAAATTATCAAACGTGCAATAGCAAATGATATCTTTAAGTTTGTAAGTACCGTAAGTAATATTAAATTTATAGAAGGTTACAAACCGTTGCAACCACAATCACAACCACCACCACAATTAAAAGCAGAAGAAAAACCAGTACAATCTACCGAAAACAAGCACGCATAAACATTTGTACCCGTGTATCTGTATTGATAACTTATTCCCTTTCCATAATTTTTGCACAATTATTGTTCTACAGGCCTGCAATCCATTAGTGATTGCTATCTATTTTCTATATCTTGAACAACAATAGTATCATCATTATTTTTCATAATTACATTTTGTATTATTTAGCAAAATCTAAAGAAATTAATTTATACTTCTAACATACAACATGTAATTTTGAGTTGTTTTAAGGACTATGCTGAATATTGGCGGTAGTTTTATGTTTGACGCTGATTAAACAATACATACCGACTTGGCAAGCTCTAGTGCTGTTCGTCTATCTAGCTTTAATTTACTAAGAATTGTATATCTGTCGGGTCTGAGTGACTGTGCAGTTAGCAAGGAATCAACTATTTGGTTCTCATTTATTTTGATCTGCTTTGCTTTTGTTGGGGCTCCAACATTTTCTAACGTTTTAACTATTCTTTCCCAGTCTAGCCCATGCAATTTGGCCATCATGATAGTCCCCAAACCTACGCGCTCTCCATGCAATCCACAACTCTGACCTACAATATACTCTAGTGCGTGGCTAAAGAGATGCTCCGCACCAGAACATGGCCTGCTACTTCCTGCAATACAGGCTGCAACTCCTGCACTAATCAATGCCTCCACGATAGTTCTAATACCAAATCCATTTCCTTTATGTAGCAATTTTTCTGATCCTTCTATTATAATTTTTGCACTCATATATGCGAGGTTGGCAGCATAAGTTCCAAAGTATTCGTTTTTTTCATCCCTTGCGAGTTCCCAGTCTTTAACTGCAGTTAATTTTGCAACAAGGTCTCCGCATCCACTCGCCAATAATCGAAGTGGAGCCTCAGAAAGTAAGTGTGTATCAGCTAGTACTCCTATAGGCGTATTTACCTTGACTGAATGCGGTTTATCAGTACCTCTTATTGACACGAAAGGACTAGATATTCCATCATGCGAAGCTGATGTGGGCACACTAATAAAGGGTCTATTTAACTTAAATGCAGTCATTTTAGCTACATCAACAGAGCGCCCGCCTCCAAGACCAATAACAAAGTCTGGAATGTGGTCTCTAAACTTTCTATGTATCATATTTACTGAATCCATGGATGCATCGTGTACAATATGCCACGAATATTGCAAAGAAGATTCGAAAATCGATGACCTGAACGTCTTCTCCACTTTTGCTTTTACATTACTGCCTGTTATAATTGCAATCTTTGAGGCATTACCATCAAGATTCATAATAAAGGAGCCAAGTTGGCATATTACATCATCTCCTATCAATATCTTCCTTGGCAGTTCCATTAAATGAATAGATGGTGAACTCATTGCGAAAACCGTATGGTTGAGGTATATTTAATCCTGTATATCCTGGTTATTATAACAATAGGTGGTAAAAGTGCTGTTCGTCGATAAGCAGATGATAATGATGATGCGACATAGGATGAAAAACCAGGTTTAGTATTAAAGTTTGCAATGTCCTGACTTTATATTCCGATTGTATAATTCAACAACACAATTCTGCTAGCAGAATTGCGGACTTTACATATTTGAAACGTATTGAACATATAATTTATTTGATTAACTTATTTGCAGCTCCTTTAATATTGATGCTTAATATTACTAATTCCCTTGAATATCTTTTAATTAAAAAATAGAAGCAAAAAATCCATCTATCTTCCATATATAGCCACATTTTTCTTATTGGTCAGCGGGTGTTGTACCTTTATCCGATTCGATAGATGTATCTGCACTTTCAGGTTGGCCTGCACTTTCAGGTTGGCCTGCACTTTCAGGTTGGCCTGCACTTTCAGGTTGGCCTGCAATGTCCGCAGTAGCATATCCTCTACCTACTTTTGTAATTCTTATCCTGACATTATCTCCAACTTTCGTACCTGCTACAAAGATTACTAAACCCTCTACTTTTGCTACACCTGCATCACCTCTTTTACTCATAGATTCAATCTTTACATCAAATTCCTCTCCTACTTTAACTGGTGATGGTCTAAATGGCCTTGGGCCCCCAAAACCACCGCCAAATCCTCCGTGCCCTCTTCCTCCATATCCTCTTTCACTGCGATAACCTCCGCCACCACCGTAACCTCCTCTCTGACCATTGGCATGTGAATCTCTATTTTCCAAACTATATCCTTAAGATAGTATAACCAACTTAGTATTTCAACTTTAACGTCAATTAGCAGGCATCTACATCTCATTTGATATTTATTAATTAACAATACAACAAAGCGAAACATCTTTAAATGGCGTTGATAATTGACTGACATAATACCTCTAATATGGTTCATTCTACATTATCAATAACATAATACGTAGTGTTTAAATCTAATGCAATATAAACCGCCTTATCATGAATCTACAAGCCAAAATATTATGGCAGTAATACTGCATAGTCTTCCCAGTGAATCGTATATCACCAAAATTGAATATGAAGGCCCACGAATTGCTCTTTATTCTAAAAATCCCGGCTATCTAATACAGAATACCCAAATCCTTTCTAATATGGTCAATACAATAAAGAAAAGAATAGTTGTTCGCACAGACGAATCCATACGAAAATCAGAAGAAGAGTGTATTGAAATTCTCAATAAAGCTATTCCAAAAGAAGTCGGTATAATTGAGATTTTTTTTGATCATGCATTAGGAGAGGTTGAAATATTTGTAGAAAAGCCATCTTTGATTGCTAATGCTGGTGGGGATTATGCTAGTGCTGACCTTATAGGAAAAATAGGTTGGCAAATCAGAATTCGAAAGGCAACACAATCGATGTCTATTATTAGACATATTAACAAAATTCTCCACGATAAAACAAACGAGCGGATTCACTTTTACAAAGAAGTTGGCGAGAAGATCTTTAGATCAAAGCTTAATGATATAACTGAAGTCAGTTTAGTTACATTAGGCGGTTTTGCTGAGATAGGTCGTTCTTCCATGTTATTGACTACAGATGAAAGCAAAATCTTACTTGATTGTGGGATCAATATGTTAGGCGTAGATTCATTAAGCATCTTACCACGGTTTGATATTGTAGGACTAAAAGTCAACGAAATTGATGCAATAGTTTTAAGTCATGCACATCTTGATCACACAGGATTCCTGCCTGCTCTATTCAAGTATGGCTACCGAGGGCCAGTATACTGTTCCGAACCTACGCTGCCTTTAATGAATCTCTTGCACGAAAAATACATGAATAACACCCGTTGCACCGCACCTTATTCTGATAAAGATCTAGACAATGTAATTGCGCATACAATTCCTCTTGCATTTGGAATCGTTACTGATATTTCTCCGGACATAAAACTTATGCTCAGTAATTCGGGTCATATTCTAGGTTCTGCGTTAATTCATTTACATATTGGAAATGGCGATCATAATATTGTTTATACTGGTGATATGAAATTTGGAAAAACATACTCGCTTGAAAATTCCTCATGGAATTTTCCTAGGGTTGAAACTATGATCATAGAAAGTACATATGGATCCAAAGAAGACGTTTTCCCACGACGTGAAGAGGCAGATGTGCATCTTATTGATATTATAAATAGCACTATCTCAGAAAATGGAAAGATTTTATTTCCAGTGCCAGTAGTTGGACTATCACAGGAGCTTATTTTATCTATTAATATGTACATGAAAGCAGGAAGACTTACCGAAACGACAGTATTGATTGAGAAAATTATTTCAGATTCTATGTCTATATATGAAGCTTACCCTGAATATCTATCAAAGGAAATAAAACATATCTTATTAGGGGGTGAAGAAAATCCATTTAGATCTAAACAATTCCTGATTGTTGAATCCCAAACGTTGGATAATAAAGTACCAGCAGTAATTATAGCTCCATCTTCAATGTTAACTAGTGGTCCATCTGTAGGTTATCTTGAGCAAATATGTGAAGATCCCAAAAATAGGTTAATTCTATCATCATTTCAGGCACAGGGAACCCCTGGAAGACTTATTCAAGATGGAAGCCGCAAAGTAATTATTAATGGCAAAGACATTAGATTGGATTGTCAGGTTGAGAGGATAGAGGGATTTAACACTCATAGTGATTACAATCAATCTATAGCCTACATCACAAGACTCCAATCAAAACTCAGACGCGTATTAGTTAACCACGGAGAACGGGGTAAAGTACAAAACCTTGCAACCTCGATTAATAGGATGTTCAAAATACCAACCCAGCATCCATTAGTACAAGAGGCGATAAAATTATTATGATCTTATAGAGTATAGGATATAAAATGTATCTTTATTTATTGTAATGTAATATTTCAGCAGATCAAATCCCCTTGAAATAATTTAACATCCGTGAACCTTCGTATTGCATTTGCTGACTTGACAATTTAGTATGATAATCTATATATTTTCTAATATTTTAGAATCCATGTCTGATCATTATTCACTTATAGCTATAAAGATTATACCAGATCTATTATGGATAGTTTTATCAACTATGTTGATTTGAATTAGCATTCGTATTGTAATCATGAGATAAAATTGTAAAACATATGGTGAAGATTATTTAATATCATAAGATCCACGCCAGATTTTTACACTTGGCGGTGTTACTACTACGCGTTCCTCCCCCAATCGAGCAATATCACCTCCAGTGGACCGAACATAATTATAAAGTTCGTCAATTGTCTTCCGAAGCTCTTCAATATCTTTTTGTGCTAATGGGGTAACCCGCAAGATCAGAATCATGCCCTTTTTGGCCTCATCTTTGATAGTATATATATCACTATTTTTACGTAAAGTTATTGCTTTCAAATAAATTGGTGATTGTTCCATTTGCATTCATCCACATCTTTTATTATTAGAGATAAGACAAATCTGGCATATAGTCAAATAGTCATACTGGTCAAAAGTCATTTACCGAGTAGTTGAATTTTTATATTTTTTAGACTTGTCAAATATAGAAATTCTTTTCTATGTATAAAGGGAAAGATGATAATTATCCTCTTTAAACCAATATTTGTTACACAATATAACAACATAACCAAAAACAATTTAAATTACCAAAAATGGATATTGCAATTTACCATGATCAAATTGCCAATATATTTAATTTGACCATGGTTATGCCAATTTTCATCACAATAGAAAAAGCTTTGTATTATAGTTGTTATCATCCATTTTAGTTAAAAAGCAAGCATTATCTATTCTAGCGGGTATGATTCCTATAGATTGATTAAAACGAACGTATTTATCGATGAATCTCACCATATATGAGATGATATTAATGATAACAAATTTCGATTCTTATGCTTTGATTGCAGCAGGACTATTTGTCATTGGCCTCTTTTTGGTAATAGTTTATCAAAAGTCAAGTTCAAAAACAAAGCAGCGTGCTCAAGAACAACAAACAGGAACATCTTCTAACGTTGAATAACGTCTCAACTGCAATCACTGATTATTGCCAATTAACTGTCAATAAATTTGGAAAAGAAGGTTTTAATTCTCTAACTTTAATTCAAGAAAAAGCATTACCTGTAATCACAAGAAAAGTTAATTGCCTGCTAGTTGCGCCAACCGGATCCGGTAAAACTGAGGCAGCAGTATTACCTGTCTTTGCAATGTTATCTAGCGATCAGAGAACCTATAAAGGCAAAATTCGAGCAATATATATTACTCCTCTGAGAGCATTGAATAACGATGTACTTAGGCGAATTATCAAATATGCCGAATCGGAAAATCTAAGGATACAAATTCGACACGGTGACACAACCGTTCTTGCTAAAAAGAAAATAGTAGAAAATCCTCCTGACATTTTAATTACTACACCTGAGTCTCTTGCTGTAATATTAACAAGTGAGAAAATGCTTGACGCACTAAGTAGTCTGGAATGGATTATAGTTGATGAAATCCATGAGCTAATCTCAAATGAACGTGGTGCACATCTGTCCATTGGTCTTGAGAGATTACAAGCAGCAAGTTTACGGCGAGTTACCAGAATTGGTTTGTCTGCAACTTTGGGCAATTTAGATGAAGCTGCCAAATTTATTTCTGGAACCAACAGAAAACATGCAGTAATTGTGGACAACTCTGTAAGAAAATATGATATCGATGTTAAATTCATAAAGGGTTCGATTAACGATGTGGCTCATTTTGTAATTGAATATGTGAAATCAAATCGAATAGCTGGTTCGGTATTACTATTTACAAATACACGAGATGAGGCTGAATATATAGGTACTATATTAAAAAATCAAAACGATATTAAAGTAGATGTCCATCATGGATCCCTGTCTAAGGATGTACGCGAAGATACAGAAGTAAGATTAAGAGAAGGTCTTGTTGATATAGTGGTTTGTACTTCCTCATTAGAGCTGGGTTTAGATATTGGCTCTGTAGAACTTGTAATCCATTATGGCTCACCAAGACAGGTTTCAAAGTTGATGCAGAGAATTGGGAGAAGCAGACATACACAAGGAAATTCAGCAAAAGGTTTGATTGTAACAAACAATCCAGATGATGAAATAGAAGCACTAGCAATTATTAGAAGAATGAGGAGGCGATCAATCGAAGAACAGGTAATGCATAATCAGGCGCTTGATGTCGTAGCTCATCATTTGGTTGGTTTAGCGTTACAAACTAGAAGCCCTATTAGACTCGAAGATGCCTTTGACCTTATAACCCAGGCATATCCATTTTCTAAAATTAATTTTTACGATATTGAAGGATGTGTTGATATCCTTGATGCTAACGGTATTATCAAGTATGAAAGGGAAGAAGGATTATATAAACGAAGAATAAAGGCATATAAATTTTATTTTGAGAATTTATCTATGATTCCTTATGTTCTAAAATTTGAAGTTATAGATTCTATTAGTAATAGGCGAATAGGAACACTAGATCAGCAGTTTGTAGGAGATTATGGCGAAAAAGGGAATGTTTTTGTATTGAAAGGTTCGCAGTGGAGAGTTATTTCTGTCGATGAACGTAGAATGCAAGTAAATGTTGAACCATTACACGGCATTGCAATAAATGTTCCATACTGGGTTGGAGAGACGATCCCTGTAGACTATGAAACTGCTGAAGAAGTAGGTCTTTTACGTAATCAAGCAGCTAAGAAAGTAATAAAACTTTGTGTATCTTCTACTATAGAAGATACTCTTAATTCTATAAAGGTAATTCCAGATTCAAAAAATATTGTAGTTGAAAGTTCGATTGCAAAAAATACAGTTATAATTCACTCAACATTTGGCACAAAAGTAAACAACACACTAGCATCATTACTATCCGCAATACTTTCATCCAAGCTTGGTTATGAAGTAGAAACAAAATCAGATCCATATAGAATTATGCTATCTTCAAGTGCAAAAATAGGAAAGGGACATATTGAATCTGTTTTCAATGACACATATGACTTTGAACCAGTTATTATTGCCTCCTTCACCGGAACGCATCATATTAACTGGAAAGTGTGGATGGTCGCAAAGAGATTCGGTATGATTAGTAGGGAAGCAGTATATGATAGAAAAGTGGCCCGCTTGATTTATGATAGATATGCAAAGACTCCGATAAGTAAAGAGTCTATTAGAGAATTGTTGCATGATAAATATGACATTCCACAAACACAGAAAGTACTGGCTGATTTAAAAGATGGAATTATAAAACTTCACTGGTCTGATATTATGGAATTTTCCGGCTTGGGTGAACCAATTATTGAACACTCAGGAAAAAAATTCTCTGCTAGCCCACTAAGTATCGAAAAAGGTGTCATCGAACTTATAAAGGAAAGATTAGAAAAAACAAAACATAGATTAATTTGTATTCGATGTGGAAAGTGGGAACGAACTATGGAGACAAAAGAAACACCTCAAACTATTTCCTGTCCAACCTGCAGATCTAAATTAATTACAGCGACATTTTGGTCTGATAATGATATGGCAAAGATCATAATAAAAAGACTTACAGGCGACAAACTATCAAAGGATGAAAATCACAAATTTAATCGTGCCTGGAAAGTTGCATCACTTATTAACAACTTTGGCAGAAAAGCCCTTATTGTATTAGCTGGTTATGGGATTGGTGCAGACACTGCTGCACGGATTTTGCGTAATTATGTTGATGATGAGGAGATATACCGGAGTATATATGAAGCTGAGAAACAGTATGTGATGACACATCGATTTTGGAATGATTGACTATGGTAACATAGTCATCATTATTATACAAATGTGCAGGTACTAGAAGAACAACCTACCTATTATCATTTAAGTGTGTCATCCAATTTTATTCTCCAAGTGTTCAAAGATCAAAAAGGATCATTTTCCTATTTTTAATTGTATTTGTCTGTATTTATTAGTTGATATGGCCCGCTCTATCATCTGAATCGCAATGTGACTAGCTTTTGCAAAAGTGAGTCTTCTTATTCAAGCTCTGTAATAAAATGTATATGCATGCACAAATAAAATATTCTTTAATTTGTAGCTATTGCTGCAGTATAGAAAAGAAAATGATTATGTTAATGATCTTTGCACTAGTTGCTTTAAGCTTGCTTATTTGCAAGGCACTTGCTTTACAGTTTATATGTTATAATATCAATAAATGTGATATATAATTGGAGAAGACTGTATCAATAGAATCTGATGTATCGCAAAATGAAAATACTCCCTCTGAAATAAAAGGAAGAGAATATGGCACAGATATGGATACTCCTAAAGCTATCGAAGAACAGGTTGTATCCGCTGATAATTCTACACAGGTATTAATCGAGAAAAAAGATTACAATAACGATGAACATTCATCGTTAATTGATGATTTTCGTATGAATGATAACAAAATTCTCTCATTATTAAATCGTGATGCTGGATCAAACTATTATTCATTCAGAGGCTTGATGCGTAAATTGAATCTTCATCAGCAAAGCCTTGCAAGATCTTTGAATAGGTTGCAAGATTTGGGCTTAATTGAAAAATCTGATACAGGCTACAAATTAACGAAAGATGGTATATTGGTGCTATCAAAAGGTAATGCCAAATCTTCACATAAGACAAAAAACGGAAAAGAATTCATTCAATTGCTTCAAACATATATTCCTGTTAATGTAAAATCCAGAGATTTAATTCATGCCTTAATAGGAAAATGGTTTAACAATCTTCGGTGGACAGGGTTAATTGAAAGTGAACTGGGCTGCATGCTACAATGGATAAGCGATGACGGCTCATTTCAGGTAAATTTGAGAATTGTATGTGACTATATTGTAATAGAGACTAATGCCATTTCGTACAGGGAAAAGATTGAAGCAATGATCGGTTCTTATAGAATTTTTGAACATATAGCCAAGATATCGCAAAAAAAATTGGAGAACGTAAATGCATATTTGATAAATGTTAATTACACTATGCAAAATCAAAATAATTGATACAGTATTACATATTGAACCTTGCAAAGTATTTGCTTATACTGCACCGCTGAGTAAGTAGATCTGCAGAGCAATTATGAATCCAATCTTATCTATTACAAAGGTTAACCGAACCAGATAAAGTTATTTCATATGTACGTGGGAGAAAAGAAGACCGTGGTAAATAAGATTCAAATGGAAGGGTCACCATCATAACATATGTTAGTTAGACTACAATTAAAATCAACTTTATATGAGTTTCCAATCAAGGTAATACTATCTTTTTCTAGAAATTAGAAATGCTAGTATAATGACGAAAATAATAAGAGCTCCTTAACTTTAAGCCTTATGAGATAGGATTTCCTTTAAGAATATTTCTATAATAATACGCAGTTTTATTAAAAAGAGATGTTCTAGAATGAGTTGGTATTAAAGAAAAATACTCTGATGAGATATACTATGATTGATACTATCTTGTTTCTTGTAATTTCTACTTTCTGGTTTTCTTCTATTCCTGTTGCTTTCCTAACCTTGATACGATTCTTAAAAAATAGAAACACTTTTGTTGAAAAAGATCTTGCAAGAATCCACAATGATCCAATAATAATATTTCAAATAACCACACGTTCTGCAACAAAGACCCCTGTTGTAAAAAGAGGAATTAACTCAATAATCTCTTCTTCATGCAAAATAAAATATTCTAACTATATTATCTCAGTTGTAAGCGACGATTTGGAGGATATTGCGACATTGGGTTGTTTTCGTGGTAATAATAATTTTGAGGTTATTATAGTAGACAAGAAATTCACTGCAAATGCAATTAAAAAGGGACGAGCTTTGCAATATGCTGTAGAATATCGACGTAAAGTTGGCTTGAATACTTCAAAATATTGGGTATTTCATATGGATGATGAAAGTTATGTAACACATCAAACTATTCTTTCGCTTCTTAGATTTATTAGAGAGAGTGATGCAATTGCGTCCGAAGGTCCAATCTTCTATCCTTTGAAGTTTGAATCGGCAAACTTTTTGACTGCAATTGCTGAGTCTGTAAGACCATTTACATGTTACGATTGTGTATCCCAAATGACGAATCCTCCACCATTGCATATGCATGGAAGCAACCTTCTAGTCAGATCCGACATAGAGGATTCTATTGGCTGGAACTTTGGGCCAACTCTTGCCGAGGATCAGCTTTTCGGCTATAAAGTTTATGAAAAGTATGGCCCAAAATCCTTAGGTTGGCACGGAGGCATACTTCTTGAGCAACCTCCGCTCAATATAAAGGATCACTTCATGCAAAGACGTAGATGGGTTGTAGGTAGCATGCAAAATATAAACAACTTCCCATTAATACATAGGTTTAAGATGGTGTTCAAATTAGCAACCTATTTTCTAGGTTTTATATCGGGCATTGTCTCAATTATCCTTTATGCGTATTTTCAGGTTCCAAAAATGATGCCACTATTATTATCGTCATCTTCATCAACAATCAATAATATTAATCAAACAGTTAATTTTGATATAGCGACTTGGTTTAACAAATTATTTGATACCTTATCATCACAATCAATAGTACATACATTAACAAACGGTAGCCCCGTGGAAGTAGGTGTTGGCTTAATGTTATTATTTACTTCAGTTATGTGGCTACTGTCGTATCAAGTGGGGCTATTCCTGAATTTACGCTATTCGAAGATTGGCTGGCCAAAAAGAATATTGTTTCATCTACAAACACTCGTATTGTGCTTAGTTATTGGCTTAATTGAAACATTCCCGGCATTCTGGGCAATGATTGAATACTGTATTCGGAATAAAATTATTAACAATAAAATAAAAACACAAGTCTATGACTTCTATGTCGTTAATAAATAATTGAAACTCAATTAAATTATCTTTATTTTTGTCTTGTACTCATATACAACAATGATAGAATTTTTTCTCAATTATTTTTCACGGTAAAATATTACATGTTCATACATCATATTATCTGGTGTAGGCGGATTCATTATCATCAACGAGTATGATGATAATAGTTATATTATATACTTTTTCTATCTTTCATATACTTGAGTCAATGAATAATTGATAAAATCAGAGTATTGTAGAGACGGAAAAAGGGCAAGCAAAATATGTAGTACTAAAAACGCGTTTGCAATACTATATGGTAATACAAAAGAATATAATCGACTATCTTATTTTCATTTTCGATGATAAAGATACATAATGTGATCATAGTTAAGGAAAGGTTTTATAACAATGTAAAAATAATCTAAATAACTACTATGAAATTTAAAGCAGCATATGCATTATTAATTGGTTCATTTATAATATTATTGTCTGTTTATATTTTTACTAGTAATACCCCATATATACATTTTATCCAGTTATTGTTACCAATAAATGCCACTGCACAATCACAGCCAACTTTGTCATCACAATCAGCATCCTCTAGATCTTTACCCTCCACTGCACCCTCGTCACTACCAGATGTCTTCGATAAAGCAGAAAATTCTGTTGTTCAAATAACAAGTACAAAATCCAATCCTAATGAAGTAATAATCTTAAATGGTGTTCCTCAAACAGGAAGAAGTACCGCATTAGGTTCTGGATTTGTATATGATAATCAGGGCCATATTGTTACTAATTATCATGTTGTAAGTGGTGTAAAGAAAGCTGATGTCACATTTACAGATGGAAACACATATTCTGCAAATGTTGTAGGAAAAGATCCTAATTCCGATTTAGGTATACTACAAATCACAGGTAATTATTCATCAGAAGAGAAAGGTGTTGTACCACTTCCTCTTGCAAATTCTTCTGCTGTTAGACCCGGGGAGCAGGTAATAGCTATTGGAAACCCATTTGGTCTTAGTGGGACTATAACAACAGGTATAGTAAGTCAGAAAGGAAGATTATTGCCAAATCCTGATACTGGATTTTCTATATCTGATATGATTCAAACAGATGCTGCAATAAATCCTGGTAACTCAGGCGGTCCTTTGCTTAATACTCAAGGACAGGTTATAGGAATGAATACAGCAATATTTTCTAGTACAGGTGTGTATGCTGGCGTAGGATTTGCAATTCCATCAAATACAATTGCTAAAGAAGTACCATTGCTGATAAAAAATGGTAGTTATTCTCATCCATGGCTTGGAATCTCAGGTGGTAAAATAACCCCTGATTTAATAAGAGCTATGGGTTTGCCTGCAAATTATAAAGGAGTAATAGTAGGTTCTGTCCAACCTGGTAGTCCTGCTGATATAGCTGGTCTGAAAGGACTAACTCAAGACAATGGCAATAATAATGATAACAATGGTGATAATGGCGGCGCTAGTAGTGGTAGTGGCACATCACAAATAGGTGATATTATAACTGCTGTAGATGGACATCCTGTAAGGCAAATCGATGATATAATAAATTATATTGAATCACAAAAAGGTG
>JBKPMB010000310.1:0-2975 GCA_046731995.1 Thermoproteota archaeon
AGAGTTTAAACACTCATTTAATATCAAGCACGTATAATACTGGAAATTGGTGTCAGATTCAAATCTACCTGTAAGCATAATTATCCAGATTTTAGATCTGTTCGGAACAATGGCATTTGCAGTAACTGGTGCGTTCAAAGCAATTGAACACAAATCAGATGTTGTAGGCATAATAATTCTGTCTACTATTACTGGAGTTGCAGGGGGAGTAATGCGAGACATAACTTTTGGAACACTTCCTCCTACTGCGGTAGTCAACCCATTCTATATTACAATAACTATAAGTACTGCTATAGTAATTTCTTTTCTCTACCCCTCGTTAAAAAAACATTCAGACGTATTTTTGAAGTTTGATGCGATCGGACTTGGAACATTTACAATAATAGGCTCGATTTTCGCATATAACCTATTTGGTTTGAACTTTCTTGCCATGTCTGTTTCGGGGATGCTTACTGCAATAGGTGGGGGGATTTTAAGGGATGTATTTGTTAACGAAATGCCCATAGTATTTGTTAAAGAATTCTATGCTTCAGCAAGTTTCGTTGGTGTTGTAATCCTATTTTTTATGCTTTCTATAAAGGTTAACTTGAGTTTAGCTGCTATTGTAGCTATGACGATCACAACCTTATTACGTCTGATAGCAGTGAAATTTAAGTGGAATTTACCAAAGGCAAGGAACTGATCCTGTCTTTATCCCTAGCACATGTTTTCAATAGACTATGTAACGACTGATCTCCTTTAATCATTCATATGATCATTATCAACCGTAATGCATAAAAAGAAAAGTTGAACGTTTGAATGTTTTGTTTGATGCGTAACGGTCATATGTTCTACTCGTTGGCCCAACCTTTATCATATTGTTGATCATTTATAATAATCGTTTTAAGCTATTACACCATCAGCTTTATACAAAATATCCTTTTTCAACGAAACTATTTGCTCTTCCTTTTTGGTTTTCAAAACAGTCATTAACTCTGTTTCCAAAATATGTGGTAATTTACGTATCTTATTTTCTACAACATCCCGCATTTGATTCAAATCTCTGGCACGAATCTTCAAAAGCAAGTCAAATGTACCATGCATTTCATGAATTTCCAAGACCTCATCTAGATTTGCTAGCTCTAAAGTAGCTTCGTCTGCAAAACCTGGTTCAACGTTTATTCCCATAAAAGCAAGATGGTCATATCCAAGAAGATTGTTATCAACGGAAATTGTAAATTTGGTAATTATACCTGCAGCGATTAATCTTCTAACTCTCAAATGTACTGTTGCGTCAGATATTCCAATCTGTTTAGCTATTTCAACAAAAGTTGTTGATGAATCCCTACTTAGAATATCTATTATACGAAGATTGATATCATCTAATACTATGTAATTGTTATCATTATTCATATCGAATGCTTATTCTATTTTAAATCAGCAACGCAAACGAGCTACTGAAGGTGACTGGAGGTCAATATTGCCATTGTTATTGCTTGACTCTTGAAATTTCCAGCTATTAGCTTCATATACAGCATGAATATCACAATCGGAAATATCCGTATTGGTTCTCCTATTAATTACCGGGTACATGAGATCACTAATGAGATTACTGTGTCCTATGCCAAGAGCATGTCCTATTTCATGTTTTGCTATAGTTTCTATTTTATTAGGATCAAAACTTGATGTTGGTAATAATACATTGCCAAATGGATCAGATGTAAATATGGTTATTAGTATATTATTTATGAAACCATTGCTATCACGTTTCATATATGACACACCCTGTGTTGACAGTCTGGTTTTTGTTCCAGAAGTATCTTCACTAATAATTTCGCTACTTCGCATCCTTGGTGTATTTGAGCTTAGCTTTATCTGTAAATCGGGCCTATCATGATTATTATCCCTTTTACCTCTAAAATCAGATGACACTTCAAGTTTAATACCGAGTAACCTTGAATTCCAAGCGTTTATTGCATTATACACAGCTTGCTCAGCCTCTGCATTATCATTATTAATACCATCACCTATGATCTTGTAAGTTAATACGCCATCTGTAAGTTTGTCGCCCCAAGCACAGCAGATTCTTATAGATTCTTGTTGGTTAATCTCCTGAGCCTGTATTTTTGATGATGAAAATAATGAGATCCCAAAAAAAGATGCAACAGCAAAAGCTACTATTGTGATAGATATCAAAGTAAAGTTCTTAATCATTCTTGTTGGCTTGAATTCTATAAGGTTAAAATAACCATATAAATGTAATGACATTTATGTCAGGATAGCATAATGTTTGTGTCTCTATGTTGGAAAGTTATTAACAGATTTACTAGAGAATAATTTCACAAATCGTCAATAGCCTCATCTAACTCGAGTTTTAGAATTAACAATAGCACTTTGTAGTGCGCTATGTGCCTATATGAATAAGACACCTATTCTTTATGGTTATTAGTATATTATAAATTTGAAAACAAAATATATAATGCATAATAAAAAGGACACAAATAATACATAAATAAAAAATAAGATCTGTTACAGACTGTTTAAGCAGCATACTTAGCACAAATAAGTTCGAATACTTCTATCCAGATACTTTGTTATTTATCATTTGATAAAACGTCACATATGTGCTTGTATTTAGACCATGAACTTGATATCTATAGGATGACGTGCAACTTATTCGCGCTGTTAGTGCCAGTTAGCTTGTGCGTTAGGAAGTTTAGGGGTTAACATAAGGAGAGCATATTTTGACAATCAACAAAGAGACAGCAAGTCTTGGTATGCCTTGGGAGAAAGAATATGGTTATTCCCAGGCGGTAAAAGTTGGAGACACAATATATGTATCAGGGCAGGTGAGCCATGACGACAGTGGCAATGTTGTTAGTCCAGGAGACATGGAAGCTCAGATGCGTCAGGCATATGCCAATATACGGAAGGTGCTAGCGCAGTATGGGGCAACTATGGATAACATAGTAGAGGAGATATTGTTTGTGACGGAT
>JBKPMB010000311.1:0-5919 GCA_046731995.1 Thermoproteota archaeon
CGCCCATACACATCAATGACTTTTGTTTGCTGTCGTGGTCGTTGATGTGATGGTGATGGTGGTTGTTCTATGATTAATGTGGCAGCATGTGAGTTTTTCCGCAAATTTACAGACTTGGCAGTTGCTAATTGATCGGTGTCTAATTCCTCCCTCCCCCAGTGGCAGCTGTAACAATACCCGCACGTGACACATGTAAATTGTGTTCTACTTTTACAATATATACATTCCTTGTAAGTTGATACGATGGTATCTCTTAGATAATCATGGAGAATAAGATTACTCATTATAAGTCATCCCCTACCATGTATACAAGATAACTTTCAATACTTCTTGAGAACTTTGGTGTTACTTTTTTGAACAGAATTATTATTGATGAGCTATTTTTCCTTGAAAGCCCTGATGAAAGGGAGCATAGTACAGCTAATATAATGACACATCCTTTCCGCCACATAGTATGAAGAGGTTCAGCCATTGCCGCCCTCGTTCTTGTTTCTGTATGTAGGTACCTTTGAATAGTGTACCATCTGCTAAAATATAAGAATATACTATAGATAATATATAGTATCTATATAGTGCATTTATGAACTATATTCCCTATTCAGAGTTAATAAAAATACTGCAACTGTTGGTCTTTAGTATCATTCGATATTGTATGTATAACAGTAACAAAGACGTTAAGTTCATAGATTATTTATCAACTCAAATGATTTGGCATTATTATGATAATAATTTTTTCGAGTAGAACCATTACATTTAACAGCTTTTTTGGCAGCATTAACGACGATCTCTGCAACATATGGATCAATTCCCATTATAGAGGCAATTTCACCTGACTCATGCTTGAGTATCGATTCGATAGTAAAATCTGCGCGTATTAATGCATCCTTTAGACCATCGGCAATCTCAAGGGCATGAATATTAAGGTACATTTATAGCTAGAAAGCGAACAATAGAAGAAAAATCTATTCAGTATGAAATAAGGTTATCACATGGTGCAATATAGATCTATGTGATCGAATTTAGATAACAGGGTAACACATTACAGTATGTTGTTCAAACCAAATATATTTAGATTTGATATTTACCTTTGGCTTTTTACGCGGTACATGATAGTATCACTAATATAGCTAGGTAATGAGATATAATTTTTGCTATGGATATTTTTATTTTGCGGCATGGTGAGGCAGGTAAAAAGCTAACCACAGGAAACAACAAAGATTCTGAAAGGCCTCTGACAGCTGCCGGTCAAAAAGAAATAGCAGAGATAGCAAATTCATTCAAAGAGTTAGAAATCAGGTTCGATCTTATAATTAGCAGTCCATTAAAGAGAGCACATCAAACTGCAGCAATTGTTGCAAAAACCTTAAAGAAACAAAAGAAAATGGAAGACTGGAATGAGCTTAAACCCGAAGGTAACAAGCAAGATCTTTACCGTAAATTATCCTCATCAGCACAATTCAAACAATATTCATCTGTGCTTATTGTAGGACATGAACCATACCTTACGGATATGATAAGTGATATAATATCTGACGGAAAGGGTGGAAGTGGACACATTGTCCTTAAGAAGGCAGGACTTGCAAGAATCGGGATAACCTCTTTTACACCTCCAAACTTACATGGCGAATTAAAATGGCTACTTACTCCAAAACATCTAAAAAATATGGGAAAATGATACTTCTATCTTTATTGAGTGTCTGTGCTTTTTATTAAACCAGTCATACAGTAGAACATATCTTCATAAGAGTGAGGAGTGGTATTATGTATATCGAGTTAATTAAAATATAACAACAAAATTATGTAAGTTTACATCAGAAATGAAATAAAGATGGGTGTGCTTAATTATCAGGACTGAAGCACGGGTTTTGAAAATATCTGTCATAGATCTTGGTTTTAATTCTGCTAAACTTGTTAATTATTATGTAGAGAAAGACCACTCGTATACAGCATATAGTCAAGAAGGTGTGACAGTCAGACTTGGAGAAGGGCTTGATGAATCTGGCTTTCTAAATAAAGCAGCAATTTGTCGAGCCATTGATGCTTTAAGATTGTTTCAGGACATCGTCAAATTTGAGTCGGTAGATCATGTGCTTGCAGTTACAACAAGTGCTGTAAGAGAGGCGACTAACAAGGACGACTTTCTTGCCGAGGTTTATCAAAAGACTGGTTTTAGGTTAAGAGTGTTATCAGGCAAAGAAGAATCCTTATATTCATATGGTGGCGCATTAAGGAGTATCTGTCTTCATACTACACTGTTCTTTGATTTAGGCGGTGGTAGTTTGGAAATGGTATATTCAGAAAACTTCAAAATTAAAAAAGTTATGTCATTGCCACTTGGTGCATTGAGACTCTCGCAGATCTTTAAGAACTACGATGATGATAATATTAGCCGCAAGTTATTTACCAAGAAAAACTATGACAGATTAGAACAATACATATCTCGTGAGCTTCCAGATAGAAAAGAGCTTGATTTGAGTTCAGATACTGCACTTGTTGGTGTGGGTGGCACATTAAGAGCAATAGCAAGATACGACCAAGATTTTCATCATTATATCCTTGACAAAATTCACAATTATCATTTATACTATGAGTCCATAGATTTGATTAATAAGAAACTCAATAAAATGACTCCAGACGAGATTGCGGAGATCGACGCTATTGGAAACAACAGGGCAGAAACGGTCGCTGCTGGCTCCTGTACAATTAAGTTACTTATGCAAAAGTTTGGGTTTAAAGAGGTTATCGTAAGCGATCACGGGCTCAGAGAAGGCATCCTTTTGTCATTTTTAGAGTCACCTCAAGAGTACTACAAACAAAATATAAATCAGAATAAAATTCAGAAATACGTTCAAGTCAATTGTAAATTAGAAGTGGCAAAACATAGTCGTGATATGATATTACCGCTAGTTTCTCATGGGATAATTAAACAAAAAGAACAGGTAATTCTTAACCTGGCTATGAAACAAATTTCAAAGATGGCAACAACTAGCAGTCCATACAATCTCTTCCATATGCTACTTGATCAAGATATTGCATATCTGACTCATAGCGAGCAATTGATTTTGGCATTATCCATAATGCATACAAAGAAATCCAAGATCGCCAATTGGTTATTCAAAAGATATGATCAGATCTTGCGTTCCCAGGATAAAAAAACTATTGAGAGAACTACTGCATGTCTTGTAATTCTCAGCATACTTGAGAGAAACAAATGTACTATCAAACTAACATTTTATAATGAAAAGAAAATCATTATCGCAATTATGTTAGATGACGATGATAATGGCAAATTTCCAGAAATGCTTTTTAACAATGCAGTAAAAAAATTTGAATCGGCTTTTAATGTTGACGTAGATTTCTCAGTATCATACAGGTCTAACAGGATAACTACTGCTACAAGTACAACAACGGCAATGGGAAGAGAATTGCATGAGAAGCCAAATTCTCTAATTATGAGTATAAATAAGAGACCATAAATAGAAAGATAGAGAATTGTGATTTGAAAAATAATAATGACGATAATAATTCTTCTTTGTCATCACGACGCACAAACAAATTATATATAAAAGGCAAACTAGTTGTAGTAGAGGGAATAGATGGTTCAGGTAAATCAACTCAAATCAGACTAGTTGCTAAATGGCTAAAGTCGAAACTATTACCTGTCTTTATGACTGAATGGAATTCATCTGAGCTAGTCAAAGAGATAACATCTAAGGGCAAGAAGAAAAACAGTCTTACTCCCACTACCTTTAGTCTTTTACATGCAACTGATTTTGCAGATAGATATGAGCGAAATATATTCCCTTTATTGCGTGCTGGCTACATTGTATTAGCAGATAGATACGTGTATACTGCATATGCAAGAGACATAGTTAGAGGTTGCAGTCCAAAGTGGATCCGAAAAGTTTACGACTTTGCAGTAAAACCTGATGCCGTTTTTTATTTTAGAGTACCCATTGACGTCGCTATTGAAAGAATAATGTTGGGTAGACCTAAACTCAAGTATTATGAGGCAGGGATGGATATGAATTTAAGTAATGATCCTTATGATAGTTATAGGATTTTCCAAAGCAGAATTATCGAACAATATGAATCTATGATTAAATCTGAGGGCTTCATAGTCATAGACGGAACATCTGGTATTGAAGAACAACAGCAATTAGTAAGAAATAAGATTATTACCTTACTCCCGCATCGTGAAGAACAAAAACTCTGCATAACATCGAAAAATCTATCGTAATGATGAACATGTAATTAATCTTGACTATGACATATCTACAAATAGTTTTTGATATTTCTAACGACCAAATAGAGAACAACCAAGTTTGCTTTTACAGGTTATGTAAATGTCCATATTTGGCTAAAATTCTGCTTTGAATAAGATAGGTCATTTCTATAAAATTCAACGAATTCATCATATTTATGGGCTCTTTGTGTAATCATGTCGTCTAGAATATGACTAACTTCCTTAGAATGGCGTTTGATCCTTCTTAAATGAGTTATTGCAATATCATAATCGCGTATTGATCCCAGCATGTCTTGTATCTTTTCTAGTTCGGATATGGTCTTATCTGCTTCCTTGCTCTGATAACTATGTAACTCCAAGAGATATCGTAACTTCTTACAATCCTTTCTCATTTCATGTAGTTGTCTTTTTCTATTGGAGTTTACGAGCACAACTGGAAAATTCAGCTCTATTTTATCGCTAAATCTAGATATTGTTTTGTTAAACCGTCGATTTAATTTTTTTTTGGAGATGTCTATTTTAGATATTTTAGGTAATCTAAGTTTCCTTAGTGAAAATGCAATATCCCTTGCTTTCCTGAGTTCTCCGTTTCTTCTTTTTTTCAATGATTCTATTAGATTAGTGTAGATTGGTTGTGAGGAATACGGCTCAAGTTTTTTACAAATTATATCGTAATCTCTTATCTTGCTATTTATTTTGAACAGCAGTCTGCATTGCTTGATGTAATTACGTATTCTATTTCCTTTACGTGCCTTCTTTGGTAACGTTCTAAATGAAGCATCCAGTCTCCTGATGGATGTTCTTATATTATGTATGTTTGTATCGCTTGAATCATCTATGTAGTCATCAATTCTCTTGTCAACTCTTTGTATATTTTCTTGAAGTTTCAATAGAAAAGGTTTAGAATAAACCGAGATGGAATCCATGGTTGCATATGTAATATCACAGCCATCATATGTATATGTATTTCAAACTACTCTAGATATCATTATTAGATTTGTTCCACGATTATGAGTACTCATATCAAGTTTTTAAGCAAATGGGCTCAGTCGTCACAAAAAGACATGTCTGTGTATTGGTTATTCATAAGCTCACAAGAATAATTTATACTCAAGCTATATTTTATTAATACCAAGTATATTCTTCCTCATCTTCTTTTTTTCTACCTGTCATTTCGTTAATATGGTTAAGTAAATATAGCAAACGCCTGCCTCTGTCAGTTGATATAAAAAAGATATGGAATTCATTTTTTCTTGTCTAGTTTCTATCAAGCCTTTTTCAAGCATAAACGACAGATATTTACGCAATAACTTGTATGACAGAAATGACTTGTAGGCAATTTTCTTCCTTGTAGCCCCCTGAACTAGATGTAACCTCTAAAATTGAAGCTATTATTTGTGCCTTGTCTCTATGTTTAGTAATAGAATTCTCGACAGAGGGAGCTGGTCTGACCACTACAGCTATTGTAGATGACAATCCCTCTAACCTTAAGAAGCCTGAATGGAAATCCTTCTTTCCAGACAGTACGGAAAAACTTTCCAAACATGTGTTTCAGTTAAATAATTAATCAAGTTTCAGAAACAGTGCTGTTGCATATTCTTCCGATATGTTAAAACGCAATATATTGCCATCAAAGCTTTCTACCATATCCATTGGAATATGGAATTTGTCTT
>JBKPMB010000312.1:0-7453 GCA_046731995.1 Thermoproteota archaeon
GATGGCTATAGGAAGAGCGCTACCAAGGCTATTGAAGTTCTCAATCATATTGCTCAGAAGATTGATCCTGTTGAAAAAGAGCAACTAGCTAGAATTGCAAAGACATCCATGCAAACAAAACTTGTCTCAAAGGAAGCTGATGAGCTGGCACAAATTGTAGTCAATGCAATATCACAAGTATCGGAAAAATCTGATTCCGGCTACAGAGTGGATATTGATGATGTCAAGGTCGATAAGAAGGCAGGCGGATCATTGCACGAGACTAAATTGATCAAAGGTATTGTTCTTGACAAGGAAGTTGTGCATGGCGGAATGCCAAAAAGAATAGAAAAAGCAAAGATTGCACTTATCAATTCTGCACTCGAGATTGAAAAGACAGAGTTTGATGCCAAGATAAACATCAATTCTCCAGAACAAATGAATATGTTTTTGGAGGAAGAGAATAGAATGTTAAAAGGCATGGTTGACAAAGTTATTGCCGCAGGTGCCAACGTGATTGTTTGCCAGAAAGGTATTGATGATATAGCACAACATTATCTAGCAAAGGCTAACGTATTGACAGTACGTAGAGTAAAGGAAAGCGATATGACTAAGTTAGCAAGAGCGACAGGCGCACGAGTAGTAAATAATCTGGAGGATCTCACAACGAGAGATCTCGGTTCTGCGGATTTAGTAGAAGAACGCAAGGTCGAGACAGACAAATGGGTATTCATTGAAGGATGCAAACATCCCAAATCGGTAACTATACTAATTAGGGGTGGCTCACAAAGAGTAGTTGATGAAGCCGAACGCTCGGTCCATGATGCGCTAATGGTTACAAAAGATGTTATTGAAAAGCCAGCAATTGTTGCGGGCGGCGGTGCTCCTGAAGCACACGTGGCAGGCAAATTAGCTGAGTGGTCAAGTACACTCTCTGGTCGAGAACAACTGGCTGCACAAAAATTCTCAGAAGCATTGGAAGTAATTCCACTTACATTGGCAGAAAATGCAGGCATGGATCCGATTGATACTATGA
Source organism: Thermoproteota archaeon (assembly GCA_046731995.1). Classification (GTDB taxonomy): domain Archaea; phylum Thermoproteota; class Nitrososphaeria; order Nitrososphaerales; family Nitrososphaeraceae; genus JAFAQB01. Next base: position 1,016 of record JBKPMB010000312.1, read on the forward strand.
CAGAGCTGCGAGCAAAGCAAAGCAAAGGATCAAAATGGACTGGAGTCGATGCAAGAAACTCCAAAATTACGGATATGTCAAAGCTAGATATTGTAGAACCGCTATCTGTGAAAGAGCAAATTATTAAATCTGCTACAGAAGTTGCATCAATGATTCTTAGGATAGATGATGTAATTGCATCAGGCAAATCAGCTGGCGGTCCGCCAGGCGGCGGAATGCCACCGGGCGGCATGGGCGGCATGGGAGAAATGTAATGAAAAACTCAGGCAGTCATTACCTTTAATTTTATTTTCCTTTACATTTTTAACTCTACAGAAATTACTTCTTTTATCCAACTGCCTGTCTCATCCATATACAACAATCTATTCAGAAAGTCATTCCATGAAATAACCCCATATGCATAGACCCACTTCGCATAGTGTTCCTTAATATCATCAAGGGCTTGGTTGTGATAAAAGCAATACTTTTTTGTTGTCAAGACTTTTCTTGAACAAACACAACAATTTATTTGCATATAAAATTCATTATTAAATTCCGGTATATTAAAGCAATCTAAAGCAAATTTCTGACAGTTAGAGATCTGCCATATAGACTTTTAGAATTCAATATCAAAAGCAACAATACAATTTAGCTTAAATTGGATTCTACACAGAAAATAGAAAGTAAGAGTAAAAACGTTATTACAAATATTATAAAACATTAAATTGATTGATATAAAGTCATCATCTATTGCAGCAGCAATTACTGTTATGCCATTTGACGACATCTATATGAAAAGATGCTTAGCCCCTTGTACTATATACTGGACAGCTATTGCAGCGATAAAAACTGCAAATACTCTGGTAATAATCATAGAACCACGCCTTCCAAGCAATCGATAAATAGGATTTACTAGGAGCAACACTATATAGGTAGCGCTAATTACAATTACAATAGATAACATTGTGACAATTAGTCCAGCAGTTTGAAATGAAATTATTACCGAAGTAATAGCTCCTGGACCAGCAAGCAAAGGAAATGCCAATGGGACTACTCCTGATTCTCCTAAAGCAGGAGTACTAACTCCTTTCCCTACAACTTCTCTTCCTTCACCCCCAAATCGCCATACACCATGGGTCATCAATTCAATCGATACCATAAACAGCAATACTCCACCTGCAACCATAAAGCTGAAAATTGTTATTCCAAATATAGCAAGTATTTGAGTACCTGCTACCGCAAATACAATAAGCAAAGCAGCTGCTGTGATAATGGCGATTTTTGACACTGCTTTTCGTTCATGTTTTTCCATCATCCTTGTAAGAGCAATAAAAAGAGGTACGCTGCCAATCGGATCAATTACAACAAAAAGACCAATAGTAGATTTGATTAAGTTATCTACAAAATTATGTGGAACTATTGATGACAACAAGGAAAACAAATGCTGTACTATTAGCACAAGAAATTCTGGGAACATCAATATTTTTAGTATAATACGAACAATTAATAACTTTTAATTGAATGTCCATCAGATAGAGTATATAAAAAAGATAGTTATTATGAATTAATGGTTATAGGGGGTTTTACGCTTCATCATACATATCATATTATAGAAGAATATCAACAAAAGCTAAAGTTAAAGATAAAATATCAAAGAATTTCATGCCAAGTACATGGTAGATTCTAATATCGGGGATTATGTGTAATTGACCGTGAATAGAAGAGTATATCAATTATTAGATTTAGATAACAAGCTTAAACTTCATTTTCGATAAACTTATTTATCTGCAATATTGTGAGATTACTACTATCTATGCATTACAGATCCTCTAAACCTGTTCTAACAGTTGCTGTGGCTTATTTAGTGGTTATCTTCGCTTTGTCATCAGGCGTATTTAATTCTATCATAGAAGGAGGACGGCAGGGTGCGGCATCATTTATCTTACCTACAAGGTCAGTTCAAACAATAGGAGAAACAATTGTAACAACAATGATTTTATTTATGGGAATGGTTGGAGTTTTCCTGGTTTACAGATCTGGAAAAGCAACAACTCTAAAAACTCGAGAAGGGTTATTAGCAGCAGGTTTTGCTGTCGTGGGAATGGCTTTGATACTAGGTTTTAGGCTAATAGACTTTAAAGTTTAATCCCTTGATTTTGAAAAATAATTGTTTTTGAATTTAGAAGCGGGTGTGTTATTATCTGTACAGAGAGGTCTTTCTCATTTATTACTGATACGTTTAACTTCACAACACTCTTCTTCTGCAGAAGTCTCTTGCTGGCTGGTGATTGAACCCAAATATTATCCTTTTTGTAACGAATCATGCTCGTTACGAGAATAGGAATGTTCAGAATTTTACCATACTTTAGAAGTAGCATGAGAAAAATTGAAAGCAGATGGTTAAGATTACTTATCCCATGTCCTGAGTGAATATCTATTTTTTTGTAATACATATTATAAAAGCTGTTGACAGAATCAAAAATGACGATTGAAGAACCTGGCATTGAGTCGATAATATCCATCATTAATGGTTCAAATTGACCTTCACGAGGAAGATAAATCTTAATTGTATTATCTGCATTGTTCATATTCTTCAGCAATAATCCTGCACTTACATATGCAGTGAATACAGTATCAAGGTCAATATAGATTATTTTTTGGTATTTTGATGCAAGCATTGAAGTAAAGCAAAGCTTTGCATAAGGGTCGTTGAATATTAGAGTATTTAACCCATCTGCGCTAACAATATCATTATTTACTATACTCAAGATATCCATCTAGTCTACATCTAATGGGAATATAATAGGTTATATCTTGAATTATTTTTATAATACTGCACAATAACCTAATACGTCAGTTTATGAATTCGTAGTATACTTCATCTTTTCATCAATAGTACAAAAACGATTGTGTTATTAGATTCGTTCTTACATTCAGATTAGAAGATAAGTCTAACATTTACTATACATATGGCACAGACACGGTACACCTAATAATAGACTATAAACTCCATTTCTCAAATTCCAATTATCTACAACTTTGATTCTTTATTACTCCAATGCAATACAATAAGTGGTACCATTTTCTGCACATTATATTTAAGATCAAAGGCGACTAATAGATGATATTCTTTATATGTGACTCATCTAAAAGCATAACAATTACGAATATGACCTTAGTGGTGATTATTCGAGCATATACAAACAGATTATTAAGATACAATAATCACAGAGCATAATATTCGCAATATAGTAGCTTAAAATACAGCAATAACATATAGCTCATAGATCTGCCATACCAAATTTGAAATAGCATTGATTGCATTTGAACTTTTCTTTAGAGGGAATGCCTGATACTACTTCAAGAAGGCTTTTTGTTTTACATCTAGGACATCTTCCATACACAGTTTTCTTGGGCAATGATACACAATACATTAACTGACTATTTAGAATATATATTTTTGTTCAATTTTTCTCATGCCCAAGACTCCAGTATGAGCAAATTCAACTAAATTCTAGAAATTTGCCAATAGTCAATATGCAAAGTTAAAATTATAATAAGCAAACACCCAAAGGTACATAGACTTTTATTTTATGTGTAAACAAATAAGTAGCTGCAATGATGTGTGTGACGCATCAAATTTGATTCTATCTGCATACTTACTATTTCACTCCTATGTATAGTGTTGACAATCTATCTAAATGAGTTAGAGATTATGGAAGCCCATATGAAAAGGACTTTTAAAAAGATTGTTGTTTTTTGCCCTTCTCTCCCTGTCCTTCAATTACAATCATAGTCAGAGTTGATCTTACTTTATCAATCCTCCTCACATGCCAAGTAATAATTTCTCTTAGCTTATCCATGGTATCTGATTTGATTTTTACAACGATATCATAAACGCCATACACTCCACTGACCTCAATTACTTCAGATAATTTTTTCAATTCTTTTATGATCTCCTCCTCTGATCCAAGATCACAATTAATTAATACATATGCTGTTGGCATGATTAGTATTATTTTACTAAGCGAATATTAAACTGTTTTTAATTATTACGTAATTTTAAAAGGACTAATTCATTATTTATGCTAATTATGGCTGTACAATAGAAAGATCGCAGATATAGATAACATTACCAACAGGTTTGTAAATTATAGACAGGATAATTTTTTTTCAATTTACTGAAAGGTGCATATCTTTCTACAATGTTTCATGTTACTCTATAGAGAGAGTGCCAGCTAATTTTTAATTTATCTATTGTAATCATCAATGGTTGATCTAACATTCAGAATTACATCTACTTGAATGTCTTTCCATACTTACCTCAACCTTCTTTTATAAGATGGTCAAATTTGATATTCATAGATATAACTCTGAACCAATGTCCTTTGAGAACTCATATATGGAGTCATATAGATATACCTCCCATTTTACATCCAACGCCTATAACGGTGACCAGATTGGTTAGCAGAAAAAATCATGCCGTTGCAATAGACGCACTAAGCACCGACACAGGGATCAATAGTAACTTTACAGCTATAAAATTCTATCATAAATAATATCCTAATATCGAGAACCTTCAATTTAGAGAAGATTAATAGATTCAATAGGATGCCCATTACATGCTATTGCGATTGAAGAATAATATACAGGTCTTATGCAAATTATAACCTAGTAATGTTTCTTTGACATAAGCAAGAATGTCATGATGAGCATATTAGTAACATTTACTCCATACTACTAAAAGCTTTAATTTTTATGCATATATAATTTGATAAATGCATACAAATGCAGTAGCCAAATTTCGTTATTATGGTATAGCGCCATTTGAAATAGAGGTAATTTATGATGTACTAAGTTCATGTTTTGACGTATATGAAGAGCAACTTGAGACAGATGATAATCAGCATGTCACTTTTGTTGAAATTGAGTTTCCGCATCCGTTTAACGAATCTTTCTTCCAATTTTTCACGATGGAGAGATGGTATAAGATCAAGGGTGTAATCAAAGAAATGAAGAGAAGAAGGGGTAAAAAAGGCGTCAAAGTATTTTTATGTTTTTTGGGAGTGGCGCCAGAAATAAATTTTCATCTAGTATTTTCGTTGATGAATAAAAGCAATAGACAATTTGAAATGGGTATTGAGAAAATCGAATATTTAGTAGACATACTACCTATGCAGTTGGGAACACTACCTGACAATATAGAGGAAATCACATACTCTTATGACGAAGCTACTTTCAAATGGAGCCCTCATATTGCAAGTAGTAATGGAGGTTTACAATACGTTTTCAATAACAAAACTGGGTGGACTAGATTAGTCTAGTTTTAATCATAACTGACTACTAATAGAAGAATCATACAAAGTTTTACTGAGCTCTCGATATTTTTTATCTATAAATTCCAGTGACTCGGATAGTTTCTTTGACTTACCATATTTGAAACGAATTAATTCCCTGTGGCGCCAGAAATGCTTGCCCTCTGAAATCGAGATAGTTGTAAAATAATCAGGTCCTTTCAAGCTATCAGGCAACTTTACATTAAAGGGGATAACATATTCAATAGTAAACCATTCATCACCATCAGGGTAGTCATTTCCTGTAATAATATCAAAATACAAATGTAAAATATCTTCTACAGTTAAGCCATATTCTTGAATGAATGGATGTTTAATAAGAGACTTGTGATAATCCATATTTAATAACTTCGGCTCAAAGTAAACCATAATTATAGCCCTACGAAATATCTCATTTGACTCTTTGAGATTCAAAGATAGTATAACGGAGTAGGCCTATTTTATAATCTTTTTAACTAAAATTGTATATTTTTTATAATGGCGGATAGCTGTTAAACACACCATACTATCAAAAATAAACACACATTCTCTAAACTTACCTACAATTAATATAATCCTATAGAATCTTTTACTTTTACTGCGATAGGGCGGGGGTCGCCTAGCCTGGTAGGGCGTGGGATTGCTAATCCCATGTTCGTAAGAACTCGTGGGTTCAAATCCCACTCCCCGCGCTTTTATCCATCATCATTTGAAAAAATAGAAATTTTTAGAATTACTTTTTAGGCAAGACATTATGGATGTATACGTCATTGATACATAAACTTGCCCAACTACAAGAGGGTGTAAATATCCATTATTGGTAGCCATTACTGTTACAACAGAGAATACATAGCCTTTGGGCAGAAAACCATATGCTATTTAAGGCCATCTATCAATAGAATGTAATTTGCCTATTATCATTTTCATTTAAGAATCAGAAGAATTTGTGTTAGTATATTTTGTGTATGCAATAGAACAGTGGGTTAATTTGTGACATACGTTATAGACACGAACAGCTTCTATAACGTCGTGATCAAAACAGTGCACGTAAAAATATAAAAGAAAATGTGGATAAGTATTTAATGGATAAGAGGTATCACAATCATAACCTGACAAATCTATGCAA
>JBKPMB010000313.1:0-14323 GCA_046731995.1 Thermoproteota archaeon
AGCCAGGCAAGTGCTTCTATGCTTACTGAAATGATTGCTGGTAGGCCATTAAATACTGTTAAGGATATCACAAAAGATGATATTTTAGAAAATATAGGACTGATGAATTTGGGTCCTGCAAGGATAAAATGCGCCTTGCTATCACTTAAGGTTCTAAAGTTGGGTATGGTGAAATATTACAGTGATAAGGATCCACAGTCAGCAAAGAAATTGACTGATGATTCTAAACTGTATTAATGAAGTATCCTGGTCTGATGCATTAGTAATTCGTATGTAGTAGGGTAAAGAAATAGTATATAAAAGACATTATCTGCCAAAACCATTTATTGCAACTATCTGCTATTTGGTCGACTTGGATAATAGAAATTAGATCTATCCAATTAGCTTTATTGGTAATGATCTTTATAGCGGTTACAGTAGCAGTTGCTTTAGGTTTCACCTCAGGTTTTGACAATTTTCTGTATATGTACTTTAGATCCGCACACAGAAGCGCAAACGTAGATGCTGTCATGATAACAGCTACGTCTTTTGGTGATGTGTCTACTTTGCTCATTATTGCTGTTATCCTTACCATAATTCGTCGTACTAGAAAAATGGGAATGATCTTTTTAACAACTATTGTTGTTACGGCAATTTTGGTAATGTATATCAAGCCTCTTATTGGAAGATCTGGACCGCCCTACAAGTTTGAGCCCGATTTGCGACTACCACAACACTTCATTATAGAGGATGATAGTATGCTACCCTCAGTACGTAACCTATCCTATCCTTCTAATCATGTTGCAATTGCAACATCTTTCGCATTCATTATTGGTTTTGGTTTAAGCCGCAGATCCCGTATTGCTGGGTCAATCATATGGTCATTTCCAATAATTATTGCTATTACAAAACTGTATATAATGCAACATTATCTAACAGACGTTATATCTGGAGCTATACTAGGGTTAGTTATTTCAATAATACTGAGCAATACAATGGGATTAGATAAACCGTTTTCAATGTCTAGATTTAAAGGAAAAGAAGATACTAGATGAAAACCCTCAAATTATCAAAATTCATTGCAAATCTTTAATATGCTAGTCTGATGATCAAAAATTTCGACTGAGCACGTATACTAGGAATTATAGTATGCTGTAATATTTAATCATCTATCCTGATCGAATGATTGATAGTATAATTCTTTATAAATATGTCATATCATTAATATGCTCTGTCTGATGCCTATATAGCTGGTTCACTCTATGTACTAAATCTCTCTGGATTAGCAATAATCCACCCATAGTGATCTTTATCATGCATGTATCTTATTTCTCGAACGTTTGGCTTTAACTTTTTCTTTCTTAAACCAAGCAGAATTTCTGCTTGAATTGTCAAACCAAGTTTTTTGGCCTTTGTTGTTTTTTCGCCTTTTGGAAGCAAAATGCGATAACTAAAATTTCCATCTTGACCAAGATGTACATAAGCCTCTACTATTCTGTCTACAGCGATTCTAATGTCTGAGATATCTTTAACATCAATCGTTTCATGTACTGGAAAATCAACATATGATTCAGGATATGATTCCATATGTCAAAAAAGGTGTATCTCACAGATAAAATTTTTGTTAATATTATGTACTTCAATATGGCATTTATAAAAACTGTGATAGTGAAAAATTGGATTCTCTGTATGCTGACGGACAATATGGTGTCTGAACTAATAGCAACTTTTGTTTTTTAGCCTCTGTATTTAGATGACCAAAAAGTTCCTCCTACCTTCCTCCATTCAATGTAGTCAGAAAGTATCTGTTTGTGGTCAAATGCAAGATCTTTCTTTTGGATGTCATCTAATTGTATCCATTCGATTTCCGAAGAATCATCTTTAGGATTTGGTATACCTTCAAGAATTATTCCTATAAACACGACCGTTAGTATGTGTCTTCTTGGATCTCTTTTCGGATCAGAATATACACCAAGGATCTCAATAGGTTCTATTTGTAGTGATGTTTCCTCCATGACTTCGCGTATGGCTGCATTTTCGACATTCTCTCCTTGGTTTACAAATCCGCCAGGTAATGCTAGATGATCCATGAATGGTTTATTCTTTCTTTTGACCAATAATATTTCAGAACCCTTCTGGAGAATAACGTCTACAGTAGGAATAGGATTTCTGTGGTCACTCATATGTCAAAAATACTATATATTACAAGCTAATTAATGATGATATTGCATAAGGCCGACTCATTACAATACATTACAATAGGACGACGTTCTATAGTATAGAAGACCTCCATCTGAAAACGAGCTTTGAAATACTGCGACTATAACAGCTATTGCTTAGGTCAGCAGGTTTATTTTATGTAAACTTTAAAGCTTGATTCAGTTTATAAATAATCTGGACAATAGACATTCAACAATGATGAGATGATATATTATACTAAATAAAAACATATAGTAGATCTAGTAAAATGAATTGAAATGTAAAGTAAAAAGAGCAGAATTTTTATATTGCAATTATATTTTCCTTAACATTGAAATTGCAATATTCAGATCAGAATGCTGACGGCGAATTGAGAACACGAAATCTTTTGTTTATTGCTTTTTACCTTTTTGCCATTGTTATGTTATCAATTTGTTTCTATGCGCTTTATATTAGTGCTGAAGAATATCTGAATACGCATAGACTGGTTATCGGCGAAGTGTTATCTAATACTGAATTTCCATTTCATGGATCCCCAAAACTTGTTACATATCTGATGATTGCATCTATATTGTCATGGTTTTGTATTACTAGACTTGGTAGAGATAAGTTAAGAAACATCACAACGCCAATTAAGTCAATACTACAATTGGCTATACTTGCTATAATGGTAATCGCTTTATATGAATCCATATACAATTTTAGTCTGTGGAATTCTTTTATAATTCAGAATATTATAAAGGGGAAATATAATTTGGATAGCATAAGTGTTCCATATCCCCATCCAAACACACCATGGAACATTATATTTGCAGCAAAGATGACTTTTGCTGGATTTCTGATTTCTACACATGGATTCTATATTATTTCAAAAGCCAACAAAGGGTATGACAAAACCACTACACTAAAATGAGAACAATGTGTTCTGGAATTGAAATAGTTGTCTAGATCTATCTAAAGATGGTAGAGATTTTCATTTTCCTAAATGTGTAGACATTGAATCAGCTTTAGGATTTGGATACTTCATATTTACAAGTTTATTTAATCCCGATCCTAAAATCTACTAATGTTGACTACCTTAATTGTAGGGCTATCGTAAATGATATTTCTGACACTTGAATAGAGTACAAAAATGCTCAATAATAATAGGCTCATACACATACTCTCATGGCAAGAACTCCTGCTAATATGCTGTTATACTTGCGAGAATTAGCTGCTCTATGCGGAATGACATTAATCTCTAATATATAAAATATTGATAAATATATCTATATATACAGCAATTCGTATATGCTGAGGGAAATTATCCTTGACGTACCTAACATGCACAATTTATTGAAAATAGTATATTAAGAAACATTAACACTTCGTTTGTTGTAAGATACATCTGCAGATATCTGTTCTATTTTGTAATGTAGCGCTTCCTTTATCTTACTGTTATCAACCATATTAAGAGATCCTCTGCATAGAGGACATTTGAAGAACACTTCTACTGCGTAGTCGAATTTGACACGAGGACAGTCTTTATTGCCACAGTGGTAAAATTCGGATGATTCTTCATATTCTAATCTCTTTTGTAGTCTCTCGAGAATCTTTTTCTTCTGGTTATCAATAAAATTGTCAACCTGATCCTGTTTTGCACGCCATCTATACACAAACCACCCCTTCTTCTCATCTTTCACTCTTATCCCAGTAATTAGGGCCTTGCCAAACATGTCATAAAGAACTTTTCTTATTATATTGATCCTCAAACCAGTAGCACTTGCAATTTCTTCATCAGTTGTATCTTCTGTATTTAAAAGAGCACGAGCAACTTTTATGTATTCCTCTCCTCCAATTAAACCTGCAATCTTGATAAAAGAATCTTCATATTCGACTGAACGCATCTAATTCTTAAATTGCTATTTTTGGATATATAGTTTTGTTGTAATATTATGATTTATTACAAATCATTATACCTAAAATATGCAATTAAATGGAATTCGTGTTTAATACTTGACAGCTGGATACCAATTATGCAGCGCAGCACCTAATGTAGGTAAATCTAATCTTCTAATCTTCTACTTTGAGTAGATATCAATATATATTATTGAGATTAAAAAATTTGTCTGTTGCTGTTTTTTGTTTACCTCTGACTATGATTGTAGCGTCTTCCCCATCCACTATAACTGTATCTACTGCTACCGTAATGAGATTTGTCTCTGGTGCCATAATGATATCCGCTTCTTCCACGGTAACCCTTGTTATTACTGTAATTATATGCATGTCCATATCCCATATTTGAGCGATGGTGAACAACATGCACTTCAATTCCCATTTCTTCATTCAGCTTACGGATAGGATGTTCAGTCTGCCTTAAAATCCTTGAAAAATCATCCGTTCTATCCTGCGAAACCAAAGAGATAGCTTTACCACTTCCTCCAGCCCGAGCAGTTCTTCCAATCCTGTGAAAATAAATTAATGGATCCTCAGGAACATCGTAGTTGATTACATGGCCCACGGCAGGGACATCAATACCACGTGCTGCAATGTCAGTAGCTACCAAAATGTCTTCAGTTCCTCTTTTGAATCTGTACATTGCATTATCTCTTTGCCTTTGAGAAAGATTTCCGTGAATCGTGATTGCCTTGAATCCCTCTCTTTTGAGTTCCTCTGCAAGTCTCTGCGTTCTTTGTTTAGTGGCAGCAAAGATGATCGTTTGAGTGTTATCTCTGTTTCTTATAAAGTCGCATAGATGCTTAAACTTCTGTTTTTCATGTACAATTAAATAGGATTGATCTATGGTATCAAGACCAATCTCTTCTTTGTTAAGTCTGATTTCCTCAACGTCCTTCATATATTCCTGCGCTAGCTTTAAAATTTCGGGAGGCATAGTTGCAGAGAATAAACATGTTTGCCTGTCTTCATTTATATAAAATAATATGAATTTAATATCCTCAATAAAACCCATATCAAGCATTCTGTCTGCCTCGTCGAGAACTACATATTTTACAGAGTCTAACTGAATTGAACCATGCTTAACATGGTCAATCAATCTGCCAGGAGTCGCAACTACTATTTGCACTCCTCTTCTTAATTGATCATATTGGAGGTTAATACTCTGTCCACCGTAAATAGACACTGTTCTAATCCCAGTGTATTTTGCTAACTTGTTTATTTCATTTGTTACTTGCACTGCTAATTCCCTAGTAGGCACAAGTACCAGTGCCTGTATTGGACCATTACGCTTTACTTTGGTTAGCATTGGTAACGAAAAAGCCGCTGTCTTGCCTGTTCCTGTGTGCGCTTGTCCTACCACATCTATGCCATTTAAAATAAGGGGTATAGATGTCTCTTGTATAGGAAAAGGCATTTCAAATCCATTTTCTTTGAGTGCTTTTAGAATTTCAGCACCCAGCCCTAATTGTTGAAATGTTCTTGTCAATTTTCTTTTCACTTTATATTATGTTACAAAAGGCATGGGAGATATGTGATAGAGAGTACTAGGTACATACTAAATCTGCCATAATTCTTTTGTGCTTTATTATGTAAATTACAAGCATATAAGGTATACGGAATAATGACTATGAAAATATGTTAAACTACGTCTATTTGTGTTGCATACAATACTTTCTACATAGGAGAAATCTTTTAAATAACTGGTATAAGGCAGATAAGATGTATACTAATGATAAATAAAGGGGATGACCTACAGGAGAAGAAATTACGAGGTTCCGGGGGATATGTATATGCAAAGGTAACAGAGGACGAACAGAGAAGAGCTAATCTGGGAGGACCTGAACTATTTATCGCTGGTGTAGGTAGGTTAGATGAGAATCGAATTTCAAAATATTATTGTAACAAGTGTGAAAGAGAATATGAAAGTTCACCAATGATAAATTACGAAAATCCAAATGAACAACTTGGGGAAGGGGTTACTTTAATCGAAAAAGGAGAATATGTATGTAAAACATGTAATAGCATATTGGCACAATATCGTAAATTCGACACACCTAGCGCTAATTCAAAGAGCTCACTGGTAGATGACAAATCAGTACCGAAAATACAGTCACCAAATATTACCGGTAATGGCGAAAGACCATCCTCTGATAGTCTTTCACAACAATCTCCGAATGCCGGCTCGGCTTCATCTTCGATCATTAATACCGACGTACAGGATACTTCCTCTGTTACCAAAACTACATCATTGACAAATCAACTAGGATTCATCTCCATTCAATCTCTAATTGGTATGCCAGCTTATGACAGCGAAGCGATATTGGTTGGAAGAATTAAGGAAATTGGATTACGCAGATCATCCCAAGGACATGTTCAGATCAGTATCAAGATCTCAAAGAGTATGGATGACGATAATAGTAGCAGCTCTTCTAGTCAAACCTATGAGGTTATGTGGAATGATATCTCAAAAATTGGAGATGTCGTTCTTCTTGCTTCCGCAGCAACAAAAACGAGAACGACAACTTCTTCGACTAAAGGAAAGTGCACTTCTTGCGGATATCAAAACGAGGAGGATGCGATTTTCTGTGAAGAATGTGGAAATAAATTAATGTAGTTACGCCAAGGGGAGTGTTCTCAATCCTATCCTGATATCTACCACCCGAGCTCCTTTTCCTTCTTCAAGTACTAGGAGTGGATTAATATCAAATTCTTCAATTTCTGGAAAATCAATTAATAATTGCGACAGTCGCTGAAGACTGTCTACTATTGAATTTAGGTCGGCTGGTTTCTCTCCTCTGACGCCTTTCAGTAGCTTAATGGTCTTTATTGATTGTACCATACGTGTTGCTTCCTGCCTGTCTATTGGAGCGAGCATAAAAACAACATCTTTGAGAACTTCAACATATATGCCACCAAGACCAAACATGAGCAGGGGGCCAAACAAAGGATCACGTTTTGCGCCTAAAATAATTTCCTTGCCTGATTTTACCATTTCTTGTACAAGGACACCATTAATCTTTGCGTTTGGATTGGATTTTTTAGCATTATCCATTATAGTTCTAAAAGCTGCTTTGACTTCATCATTGCTTTTCAATCCAACCTTGACCCCTCCAGCATCTGACTTATGTATGATGTCTGGCGAAGCAATCTTCATAACAACAGGAAAGCCAATTTCTTGAGCCGCTTGTGTGCATTGATTTTCGCTTGTGGCAAGTATGCTTCTTGGTGTGGGAAACCCATATGCATTAAGGATTTCATAGCCCTCTTCTTCTATTAGATTTGTTCTTTGCTGTTGTATAACATTATCAAAAACAGTCTTTACTTTTTTCTTGTTGACATCGAAATATTCTATTTGTCCTATTGGATTTGATAACCAATTACTGAATTTGTACATTGCATAGAGAGTTTCTATTGCAGGTTCGGCGTACATAAAGTGTGGTATACCTCCATCTGAAAGAATCTCCTTATTTTCAGTACCTTCTGCAAGTCCCATTAGTGCTGCAAGCACTGTCTTGCCAGAACCCCTCGATGTTTTAACAATTGTTCTTGCTAAGTCATTGTAATCTAGTGTAGCCGAAGGTGTACACATTGTAACTATAGACCCAACATTTGGATTTGATAATAGTTCGGTCAATACTTTTTCAAAACGGTTAAAGTCTGCATCGCCAACAATATCCACAGGATTCCTCGCAGAACCGTGTGGAGGAATTACCTTTGAGATTGTTTCCTTTGATGCAGAAATATCAGCAATCTTTAACCCAAATTTTGAACAAGCATCAGTTGAAATAATAGCAGGTCCTCCAGCATTTGAGACTATTGTTACACCACTAGTGTTTGTTGGAATAGGTTGTTTTGAAAATGCAGTAGAAAGCTCAAATAGCTCCTGCATAGTGTCTACTCTTATTACACCGCATTGATTGAATAATGCATCATAGATCTCATCAGCCCCCATTAATGCACCTGTATGAGACATCGCTGCCTTGGCACCCTCAGGAGTCCTGCCTGCCTTTTGTACTATGATTGGTTTTTTATTTTCCCTTGTAATCTTTTTTGCAATTTCCATGAACCGTCTACCATCATGGATATCTTCAAGGTACATCACAATAACTTTTGTTTCCTCATCTTCGGCTAGTAATTCAAGAACATCGTTCTCATCCATATCTACTTTGTTGCCCATACTAATCACCTTTGAAAATCCTATCCCCTGAGCCTTGGCATCTTCAACTGTGGCTGCACAAATAGCACCGCTCTGCGATATCAGTGCTATGTTGCCATGTTTGGGCGTTATCTTGAGGAATGTTGCATTCATCATGTTGTGTTCAGACAAACTCATTATTCCAAGACAATTGGGACCTATGATCCTTGTTCCGTACTTCTTACCAATTGCTCCTATTTCTTTTTCGAGTTTTGCCCCCTGCTCATCGACTTCTTTAAATCCAGCTGAAACAATAATTGTACCCTTGATATTCTTTCTGCCAAGTTCATCCATTACTGTTGGTATAATTCTATTTGGCGTCGCAACCACAGCAAGATCAATACTCTCTGGAACATCAAGAACAGTTTTGTAGGCAGTTAAACCAAAAACAGTAGGACTTGATGGTGTAATTGGGTAAACCTTTCCCTGGTACCCATTTATGATATTGGAAAATATAGCTCTGCCTACTCCTGGTTTTTCAGATGCACCTATAACAGCAATAGATCGTGGCGAAAGAAAGACACTTTTTGAATCAGGGGATGACAGCATATGAGAAATAAAATAATAAAAGGATGTTATAAATGCATTCTGGTTACTTCAGGAGAATTTGAATCAAAGCAAACAATCCAAGAAAATAGAAGATTTACAGACCCTGGTAGCTGCATTCAAAACAAATACCGATGATGTCTATATTGTAAAGGTATATTTGAAATGACGGTAACCTTTAATTTCAGTTGTAGAAAATATCGAATTGTTGAGTGGAATAATCGATAATGTTGTAGACTGTGAAATGAAAAGTCTTATCTCTGACTTGCAAACTCTTATACGACATCCTAGCGTATCTGCTAAAAAACAAGGTCTTATTAACTGTGCCAAAACTGTTGCAAATATAATGGACAAAGCTGGGATCAGATCTGAAGTATTACATTTTGACGATGTTGGTTTAGAAGATCATAGTGAACACCTTATCGTGCCACCAATAGTTTATGGTGAAGTAAAATCTAAATCAAACCCTCAAGGTAAGACTATTCTGTTTTATAATCATTATGACGTACAACCAGAAGATCCTATAGAGTTATGGGATGAAGATCCATTCAGCGGAAAAGTTGAAGGGGGTTGTATATTTGGACGAGGCTCTGCAGATGATAAAGGTGAATTAATTACGCGGATCAAAGCAGTAGAGTATTATTTAAAGAAAACTGGTGATGTACCATGTAACGTTAAATATATTGTAGAAGGCGAAGAGGAAATTGGGAGTATACATATAGAACGATATCTCAACAAGTATAAAGAGAAACTTAAATGCGATGGAGTAATATGGGAATTTGGTTATATTGACGTAAATAGTAGACCAATTATCAGTCTTGGAATGAAAGGCCTGCTGTATGTTGAATTGATAGCAAAGGGTCCATGTAGAGATGCTCATTCCAGTCTTGCAGTCTTAATCGAAAATCCTGCCTGGCGTCTTGTAAGGGCGTTAAACACTCTAAGAGATGATAAAGGAAAAATTCTAGTTAGGGACTGGTATAAGGAAGTAAGGCAGTTTACTCCAGAAGAACTTTCTATACTATCAAGAGATTCTTTTGATGAACACGAATTTAAAAAGGAATATCAAATACATAAATTTGTAAACAATGTTGGTGGAATAGATGCTATTAAGTCACTTGTTGGAATGGCAACATGCAACATTGCGGGTCTGACAGCAGGTTATACTGGTGAGGGAGCAAAAACCGTCCTACCTGCCGTAGCCACTGCTAAGTTAGATTTCAGACTAGTTCCAAATATGACTCCAGAAAAGCAATTCTCACGACTCAAAAATCATCTAAAGGAATATGGATTCGGTAATGATGTAGAAGCAAGACTTATCCATGGAGAAGCAGCTGTCAGAACGCCGACTACTGAACCCTTTGTAAGGCAGGTTGAAGAATCCGCAAATGAAATTTTTGGTTCCTCTATTATCAGTATATCCTCTGCTGGTACAGGGCCAATGTATCCATTCGTTAAGATTCTTAACGTACCATGTATTTCGGTAGGAAGTACTTATATATTCTCAAGAATACATTCTCCAAATGAATTTGCTAGGCTTGATTTGCTAAACAAAACTACAAAGTGCATAGGTCGCATAATGGAGAAGTTTGCAAAATCGCGTTAATGTATGTTATTAGCCAATTTGTAATAGTACGACAACTATTATGTATATTCATTATATTAATATGGCGATGTTTTCGATATTGATAGCATCGATGAGAAAAAATTTGCTGAAGAACTATAGAATACTGACTTTGGCTTTAACCTTTTCTGCAGCTATAGGTATTTTCTTTTCCTCATCAGAGCCGCAAAAGCAACAAAACGCTTTAGGACAACTTCAGCTACAGCAAGATAATAATAATTCCATAAGTCATATGAATAAATCAATAGTAGTTGCTTTCACTCAAGCGTTTAATAATCGTAACATAACAGCACTAGATAAACTTGTAGCAGCAAATGAAGTTGAACATAATTCGCTAGCACATCAAGGTTTAAGTGGGGTCAAACAATATTTCCGCGATCTAATTTCTGCTTTTCCTGATCTTCATATTACAATAGACCATATTATATCAGAGGGCGATAATGTAGCGGTGTTCACAAATACCACCGGTACACTAGCACAACAGGTCATGTCTACTGCTGGCATTCCTATATCTGGAAAAAATATATCGTTTAAGACTGCGGACCTTTATCGGATAGCAGATAATAAAATTGTAGAACATTGGGATATAATAGAAAGTGTAAAAATGCTGTCGAATCTTGGTTTGATCAAGTTCGATGAGCCAAAAAATTTGTCTACAAATAATTAATGAAATAATTTTATACCCAAAAAGGAAAAAGCAATTATCATGGGTTGTCATATGCTATTTTTATTATCTTATCAAATTGTATCGTCATGTGATCATTAAAGTAACCGAATTATATATGCAATTCACTAATAGCATTTTACTTGAGATTAAATACATGATATGTACATTTGCGTAGTTATCTTATCATAGGTGTGCAGAAATCCTAGCAATATTTCTAAACATCGCAGATTGATTAGAAGTAAAACCTAGCGAGAGAATATTACGTAGTATAATATACAAATATGGAAGCCTTTTCATCTGGGATCTATATCCGTCAAAAAATGCCTTCTCTATCATATCATACTGGAACCTTTCAAAATCTATAATACTTGCTAGGAATGAGCCTATATCGATACTTCGTGAAAAGATCGAATCCTGTTTCTGTATGAATGCCAAATCTGTTCTAACAATCAAATTGTCTGAAGTTACAAGATAATTTTGCGATTTGTTATCTATGAATACATAGCCTGCTTTGTGTAATTTACCAGTCAATGTCCCTGCTTGGAAAGCTAATGAATCAAGTCCGCCATCAGAAAGAACTCTATAGAGATTACCTCCTTCCACATATTCTTCAACAATAATGTTATCTGAGATTGAAATTAAACGTGGTGTAGGGATCCCCAACTGCAGCAAACTTCTTCTAGTTTCATAGCCTTCGTTCTTTAACATCATTTTTCCAGCAAGCGGCGGTGAGGAAGGATGTACCATGAGAACCGAGACAAATGTATAAGCTAATATTAGGAGATATTCATGAAAATCCTTCGTTGATTTATTACGTTTGACTACAACCTTCTGTCCTTTTATCTCTTCTATAGTTATGTCTCTTTGCCAGTTGATATAATACAACTATGAAATTATGCCAAATCCTGCTATAAATTTTAAGCAATAGAGTGTATATATGTAGGTGACGACATTGAAGTTGCATGACGGTTATAAAAGTGCCAAAAGGTTCTTCACTTATGATAATGCTGCTAATTACGATTCTATAGTACGGTTAGCCACATTTGGTCAGGATTATATTTGGAAAAATCAGATTGTAAAGATAATTGGCAAAAGATGTCTAGTTCTTGATCTTGCATGTGGAACAGGTATTCTCTCTTCTACGATTATGGATAAGGTTGCTACTACGAGGGTAATTGGTATTGATTTAGAATTTAATTATTTACAGATTGCAAAAAACAAAAGAAAAGATTTACTCCTTACCAATGGAACTGCTGAAATGTTGCCGTATAAAGATGAATGTTTCGATTCGATTACGTCATCCTATCTGTCTAAATATGTGGATGTCAAAATAATGGTGGATGAATGCTGGCGCATTCTCAGACATAATGGTACTATAGTGTTCCATGATTTTGCTTATCCAACAAATAAGCTATTCCGGAAACTGTGGAATACGTATTTTATGATTCTTAAAATAACAGGATACTCCCTCAAGTCGTGGCATACTGTATTTAAGGAGCTAGACACGCTGATACAGACCAGCGGTTGGGTTGAACATACAATAGAATCGCTTAACCAGAGAGGATTTAAAAATGTGTTTTGCAAATACTATACATTTGGGACGGCCGCAATCATTTCTGCGATAAAACCATGAATGATGATACTCGCTTAAAGGAATGGTTTGTACCAAAATTTGGTCCTGTTAGGTTCCGAGCTTTTGTAGGATTGCTTTTTATTCCTTATACTGGGATGTGTATTTCATTCGTAATAATTGGTTCGGTTTTGCCAAATGTAGTATTATGGGATAGGGTAGGAGCAATTGCTGTTATATACCTGTTAGCATTGGGAATCTCTGCTCACGCAGCCGATGGTCTTGGTTCACGAAATATAAAACCTTGGGGAAGATATTTTAGTAATAGACAGTTATGGCTGCTGATCATATTATCTCTAGTAACGGCATATTCAATTGGGATTTATTATATGTTATTCTATGTGCCCTTGTTGTGGATAGTATCTATCTTAGAAGGATTTTTTGTTTTTGCATATAACCTGGAGTTGTTTCATGGATATTTTCATAATAATTTCTGGTTCGCAGTTTCTTGGGGGGTAATACCATTATTAGCTGGATTCATAATGCAGACAAATTCTATTGGTGTTATGCCATTGTCTATATCCATTGTTACAGGTCTTGTTAGTTATGTAGAAATTAAAATATCTAGACCTTATAAGGAATTGAAAAGACTTTCACAAGATGAACTCCGTATAAAAAGACTAGAAGTGTGGCTTAAAATAATTAGTTTAGGAACTATAGCGATTGCTACCATATCAATTATTTGTAGGCTACTTTTCAATCATTTTGGTAATATTTGAAATATTCGAGATCAAATGGTTGTAGTTATCCCGATCAACACAGACGATTTTGGTATCTATATGCTACAAAGGATTTCTGACCTTCAAAATATTTCAAATGTCAAACTTAGGGTATTTGAAAAAATTCTCTTAGCAGAAACTGGAACTTTGGAGCAAATCCTGACTATATTGACAAATTCAGAGGTAGCCATAAAAATAATGAAACAAAAGGAATACCATAAATTAATTAAAAGGGAAGCTAGAATTATTAACAAAAAAACATGTGAAAATTTAGTTTACACGAGTTCAAATATCGATCCCTGTAATTTACCAGAAGGAATAATAAGAATTATAAGACAAAAGCGTCTAAGTATAGGAAGGATTATAATAAATTATCAACTTGAGACATTCAGGAAGATTCTTGAAATAGGATATAATTCTAAAACAAGATCCGTTTTCAGAATATACCATATTATCCATAAGGGAAAAGTCGTCTTCAAAATTAAAGAAGTTTTTCCCCTTAATACTAGAATTTATAACAATTCGTTGAACGTTGGTTGAAGGTCCGCTCTTCTATAATACTCTAGTATTGTGATAACATTATGTACTATCTTTCTTTAATTCAATACCGCATCAGATATACTTTCATCAGTATATGACACATCATTGGCTTTTTCAAGAACTAATCAAATGGTTTATTGTAGCAGCTGAAAAAACAAAGATAAAGATGCTTTAGCATCAGGACTAATATCTCTCTGTGACGGGCTGACTGTAAGTAATTTTTTGGGAATAAGCCAAAATTAGAATAAAAAGCTTGGCCTGGAACTGTTAGATCCATTATTAATGG
>JBKPMB010000314.1:0-4116 GCA_046731995.1 Thermoproteota archaeon
TCTTTTTGCATTACGAATAATTAGTGCGATCTGCTCATTTTCTACGACGACCTTTCTTTTTCTGTCGTTAAATTGATGCTCGATATACTCCGCTTCTCCCAATATCGGCATAATAGGAGTTCTTAGCTCATGAGCTGCTATATTTATGAACTCTTTTTGCATTTTATCATGAACTTTTAGTTGTTCATTAGCTGCTGCAAGTAGTCTATTTGATTTAGTTAAAGAGTTATTTGCTTCCTTTAGTTCTGCAGTTCTTGCATTTACAGCGGCCTCCAACCTTCTATTCCAAGAGAGAATAAGGAAGGCAATGCCTAGTGCTATAGTTCCAATTATTATTACCATAAGTGTACTAAAGTTCTTCTGTTGGTCTATCAAAAAATTAACATCGCTGGCGAGGATATGAGGGGTACCAATGAATAAAGTCCATAGTTGCTTTCCATCAATTATTACAGGCTGGTATGAAATAGTAGTTGTATTACCATAAAATGTAATGTCCTCTGCACCAGATCTACCTTCTAACGAGCGTTTTATAATATCATTATAGGAGCGCTTTATTTCTGGAGTTATTAATGATTGAAATTCATTTCCTAGATAATTTTTGCCTATTAAAAGTTGATTTCTTGAATATAGTATTATTCCATTCTTGTCCATCAATCCAACATTACTTAAAACTACGGGAGATAGTTCATTTTGTAAAAATTTTCCTATATTGCTGACACCAATTGCGGCAACTATTACACCATTGAATGTTCTTGATTTATTTATGCTAGTTCCGTTACCAGGTTCATTGCTAATTATTGGAAATGATATGTACAATCTAGGAATATTATCCGCAGATTCTACTACACTACTATAATATGGTAGGTGCGTATTTTTGGGTATACTAAAATATTCCATAGATCTAATATCTACGTCTTTATATCTCTGGGATATATTGTGATTCATATCACTCCATATTTTTGCTCTTCCGTATTGGTCAAACCAATAGTACCCATCGGTAAGTTCGTTTGTAGATGCTTGTGCAGTACTAAATAGAATTTTTGCATCTTCACTCTGGTTACTTTGTACTGTGGGAGCATTAGCAAGTATTCGCAAATTAGTGGTGATTGAGTCTATGCTACGTACTAGTATCCTTGAAAGATCGTATACCTCAATTCTGGAATTTAATCTTACATCCTTCGAAGCCGCCTTTGATATTTCGCCAGCTATAAAAGTAGAATACTGGTAAGAAAGAATAGAAAGTGATATGCCAGTAGCTGCAATAATAAAAAGTAAAGCTACGTTCCTCTTGGATAAGGTGGTCAGTATCAATAGATTACAACAGTTAGTTCATCGCTCCTCGTACATAAACTAAGGAGATAAAATATTCTAGCAAATTTCATCGTTATACCTACTCTTTGTCTCTACAGGGAATAAACACACAAAAATATAATAGATTTTATCACCAGCAGCATATAAAAATATATAAATATATACTACAAATGAAAGGTTGTTGGGTATAGCCTTATTAAAACATATAGGCAAGGTAGCTGATCATTATTTTTGAGCACGTGATAATAATAACAACAAAGAGGAGGTTTGATGATTAGTTTGTCTGTTGATTTTAAAAAGATGGTAGAATTACTTCTAAAGCAAAGGCCAGAAATCAGTGCTGAGCGGATCAGAGAAATGATTGATGAAAAAAAGCATAAAGTAGGAGCTGGTTATTTGACAGATCAAGGGGCATTATTTTTAATTGGCGCCGACCTTGGTATTTCATTTGAAAATGTTCCTAAGTTAAGTTCAGGGATCAAGGATCTTTACATTGGCGCAAAAGAAGTAACCATCACTGCTCGTGTTATGAATATTTATCCAATCCGTAGATTTACCAAAAAGGATACTAATGAAGAAATTGTAAATCGAACTATGACAGTATATGACAAAGAATCCAGCATCAAAGTTAGACTATGGGATAACAATCAGGTTAACATTCCCGATGAAATGAATCTGCAGCCTGGAGATTTAATAAAGGTCTCTAGATGTTATGTTAAGTCGGGTCTTGATGGTAAACCAATAATTAGTTTAGGCTCAAATGGCTCTATTGAACTAGTAGACAACAATGACGATGACAGTAATTTGATCCCAACTATTGACTCAATGACGATCACTGTTGATGATGTCAAGGATCCGCAGGAGAATATCATAATTACTGGAAATGTTGATTCCAATCCAAGAATTTCTGGATTTAATAATATTCGGGGACAATCGGGTAAGGCGTTACAGATGCAAATCTCAAATGAAGCACGGACTCGTTCTTTACGTGTTATCATATGGAATGTTGATGAAAATAGAATCCCAAGGATATTCAATAGTGGGGCCAATGTTAGGCTCTTAGGAGTCAGAATAAAGCCTGGTAATCCACAATATGGCAATGGTGATTTCGAAATTCACGGTGATGAAGGAACCATGCTACAGTTTTCTGGATCGCAAACAGATGTAGAAGTCATGCCTTTAAGAATAATCTCGGTTGGAAATGAAACCGGTAGAGGAAATATAAATTGCCTTGCAGTAGATAGAGGGGGTCGATTTCTCTCTGCGGTTATAGATAGTATGCTAGTGACTAATGAAATGACTTCTGATACAATGATAGAATGTGTTCCAAGCAGAATTTTTGGTAGTTCCATTATTTTATCTAAAGAGGATTCATATATTAGACTAATAGACGATGATCCATCATTCCCAACCTCGTCAAAATTTGAGTCAAAAATTAGAGATATTCAGGTTTCAGAAAGTCCTTATGTTATTGAGGCTATTGTACTGCATACACCTAATATGACAGAAGTGAACACAAAGAGTGGCATTGTACCTATGAGCGATACTCTGCTTGGAGATGATACTGGTGAGATTCGGTTAGTCGGCTGGCGTGAACAAAGCTCATATATACATAAATTGAATGTAGGTGATAGAATAAAGGTTATAGGCGCTACAGCGAATAATGGAAGAGAAGGCAATGTAGAACTTACACTAAAGTCATATTCTTCAATTATAAAAATTAGCTAGATCATTGATCGAATCTATATATATGAACTATTACAAAAAAGGTTGTTGATATATCCAATAGTAACAGCTTAAATATCTAATAACCATGGAATCACAAATCAATAAGCAAACAAAATTAGATCTGTAAGAAGACATTTATCTCCTATTACATAATAAGCGACCATTATCTAAAGTCAAGTAAATGACTGAAAGTAAAAATAAAAAGCAAGTTGTATGCAAAGAAGCATGAGTTTATCATGCGTTGCTTATATAATTTGTAGACTATTATGCAGATTAATTCTTCTACTATGATAATGTTGGGTCATACAAAGTATTATTAGTACGTTAAGCTAGCTATATCATACATATATGGCTAGACGGTCAAATGAATCAATAGCTGAAATATTAACAAGACCAGCATCATCATCATCATCACCAGTAGTTGATTATATCCAGCTACAGAAGAAAATTGCTTCAGCAATCGAAGGTTTTACCAAAAAGTTTTGTGAGCTGGTCCTAAGAGATAGAAACAGAGTATCAGAGGAAAATGCGTTGACAATATCTGATCATATTATAGGAATGAAAAGAGAGATTAATCCAAGGCTGAGTTACACAAATTGATTTTTCATCAGTATATTGAATGGGATGGCCTTAATTGGAGGTTTGTTGATAATTGACTAACAAACGTAAATTCGCTGCTGCCAACTCTCCAACAGCAATAAATGGTGCGAAAAAGCGATATTCTAATTCTCGCAGAAGTCTCTCTTCTAAACTAACACAAAATAACATTGTAGTACGCGGACAAGAAGAGCTAGGACAAGAATCTGTGTGGGACATAGACCCAGAACAATATAAGATAGAAGATATCGAAAAGTACGACAAAGCTTTGCTGGTACAAATAGTAAAGCTACACCATGAAAGGATGCTCAAGTATATGGATAGCATAGATGTTTGGGAACGTGAGCAGAGAAAAGATGCACAGACAATCAAACATCTACAAGAAGAAAACAATCAGTTAAAACAAAAGAGCACTGCGACTTTGACAGAACAAGAACCTAAATGGCAAATAAATCCAGAAAATTATGATATCAATGACGT
>JBKPMB010000315.1:0-7296 GCA_046731995.1 Thermoproteota archaeon
ATTATGTTTTGCAACAGCAATTCCAAGCATTCCTCTTTCATATTTATTTGCAACATTAACATCCAGTATGGGTTCTGGTAGCATCTTGCCATTTACTATTCTTTGTACCGTACCATTGTCTTTCTCCAATACCAAAATGTCATTTGGTCCTAAAAATGCCATCTTTGTAGGAAATCTAAGGCCTTCAAAGACCTTCTCTACCTTTAGGTTTGGGTCATTTACTGTTGGTAAAACATTATCTTTTTCTTCGGGTTCATCTTCTACTTCCTTTTGTGCAGCAGCAACTCTAAAAGAATGATGATAATAATAAAAATATCCAATTTCTAGGAAAGTTGAAAGAGTTAAAATTGTAAATAATAGCAGTACCTTTGGGAACTGTAGTACTTCTTTATTGATGTGGAACAAAGCAACACCGCTACAGAACGAGCTCTTATAGGCTAAATTATAAATCTTGTGCAAGAATTATAACATGAATTATTAACTTATACAATCTCTTACCTGAAGAAAATGTATCTCTATATAATATTTACATTGTACTCTATTAGATTAACTGTCATCGTACATGACCTTATTCTGTATGACTACCTTGGTAGCCAGCGACTATAATAACAATAAGAGACAATGATATAATATTTCTATTGTAATAAAAATGCAAAATATACAGCTTTTTTCGTTTCAATAGAAAGACTTAATTGGATATTATACTATTAATGAAATATATGCACATTGTGAGTTTCACGTATATTATTCTCACATTGGGAATCATTATTGGCTTCGTAGGATTGCTGCCAAGTACTCACGATTTGACAGGATCATTTTTTTCATCATCATCATATCTATCTGCTTTTGCCCAAAAGCCTCCTATTACTACAGGTCAGGAACAACATCTATCTGCTTTTGCCCAAACTCCTTCTTCTACTAATCGTGTAACAGCAGGTCAACAACAATCTTCATTTCCTCAAGATCAAGATCAAGGTCAGACGTCATCACCATTACCATTTTTACCATTTTCAAATCAATCTACTAATGCTCAAATTCCTAGCTCCACTACGGCTAGTGTCAGATAATGCGTTATCATCAAATACTAACAAGCACCTATACCCATATTTGCAATTCCAATTCCTGTCATGAACATATCTATAATATTGCATATGTCATGACAGGGCCTCTACTAATGGTTACTGTGGTTATTGCTCTAGATCACACGTAAGAAGTTAGAAGAAGCTGCAGTTGTTTATGCTGATCTTAGTAATCATTACTTTTGATTATAACACGTTATATCTTTAAGAAACGTGCACCGGCACTCATATTCATATGGACACAAACCAACGACTGCTAAATCCATATACGTATGCAGATGCAAAAACAGAAACAGAAGAGCAAAAGCAATGGCTTGAATGCATAAAGTTGTGGAAACAAAGGAAAGATACACAATGTATTGTCATTCATGGAACAGGATGGCATTATAACATTGATACTGATACTTGTGTCAAAGATTCATAATTATTTGAATTTCTATCATTGGGACATGGATACTTATCGCTGCGTTCCTGACTGAGTAGCAGTTTATAATATTTTTATTTTGTTAAATCACTTCCTCGATATGCCCTCTGCCAAAGCAGCAGCATTCCATCCTACATGAAACCCTGTGCGGTAGATTGTTCCACTTCCATCGCATACATCCGCGTTTCCCGCTTTCGCTGCCTCTTTGCCAGCCTCATAGCCATCCGAATAGCTACCGACTAGCGATCTTGCATGTACTTGTTGTATTGACAGCGCCGCTATTATAAGTATAGTTGCCGAAGTTATGAAAAGTGTATATATTCTTTTCATTTATTCAACTTCGAATGGTAAAATTATTAAAGTTTTATAAAAACCCCGTTGAATAATACTTTTTATACCCATGCACACACAGTTAACATTACCTTTTTTGTATAGTTTATAGTCTGCTTCAAATAGCATAAACATATTATGAACAAAGAAGAGACAGGCCTAAGTATTGCTTGTTCTATGAGCATACATGATACATGTAAAGTCAATATCGACGATGTTAGAAAATGTGGATGTAATTGTCATGAATGAAATTGAAGCCCATTTCTTCATGAAAGACATAATCCCCCTAAATTTGGCTGTTTATTTGATGATAATTCTACTAGTGATTATAAATCCTCTTATATAGCTCTAGTCTAATATTTTTGTCATACATGCTTTGACCATTGATACTCATGAGACTAATAGCCTTGAAAAGACTGAGGTTTTGTATGGTTTAGATAATGCGATTAATTTACTAACTCGTATTGCATCTGATGCAGAGACCATGTTATATGCTTGTATAGATTCTTCAGGGTTACAAGTAGGTATGGAGGAGGCTAAGTCAATAAGAAAGACAATCCTGGACGCAAAAAATAGAGGAGTAAAGCTACGATATATTACAGAAATTACGAAGGATAATATCCTATACTGGAAAGACTTGATGAAAATAATTGATGAACTTCGACATTTAGAAGGAGTTAAAGGCAATTTTGCAACAAATGGAGCTCAATACATAGATATTGCACTCCTACAACAGGCCAAGCCAATAGTACAGGTTATCTACAGTAATGTAAAAGCAGTAGTAGATCAGAATCTATATCTATTTGGAACTCTGTGGGACAAAGCAACTCCAGCTGAACAGAAAATCAGAGAAATAGAAGAAGGAATAGAGCAGGAATATTTTAAAGTTATTACTGATCACGAACAAGTGAGTCAAATCCTTGTTGAATTAGCCAAATCTGTAAAGCAAGAGGCGCTACTTGTTCTTCCAAATGACAGATCGATGATGAGGTTAGACAGATTAGGAGTTATTGATTATGCCATAAAGGCATCGCAAACAAATGGTGCGGATATAAGGATCATATGCCCACTATCTGAAGTAAATTCTAGGGTTGTTAAAAAAATATCTGACAAAGCACATAACATCAAAATTCTAAATGGCATCAATTGTCCATTTGGTATCTATATAGTTGATGGTCAAAAGTTTCTAAGAGTAGAGATGAGAGTAGCAGAGGCTGAAATTTTTTCAGAAGCAATTGGCTTGGCCTTCTACTCTAATAGCAGACGAAGTACGGAATCATTTAAAGCAGTATTTGAATTGCTTTGGAATGAGCGCAGACTAAACGAAGAATTACATAGAGCAGAGAAAATGCAAAAAGAGTTTATTAATATAGCAAGTCATGAGATAAAAACACCTACTCAGGCTATTTTAGGATTTTCTCACCTATTACAAAAGCATCCTGATAAAGCAGAGCAAATATCAAAAGCACTATGCAGAAACGCTAAAAGATTACAAAAACTCACAGATGACATTTTAGATACAACAAAAATTGAAAGTCAAACGTTAAAACTAAACAAAGAACAATTTGATCTAAATGATGTAATACCTTACATTGTGGAGGATTTTCGAAATGATATGGAAGAGGAACAACATGGCAATATTGAATTAATTTACGAAGCGAACAAATATAACAACAACCAGTATCATCATCTTCTCGTAGACGCAGATAAAGCAAGGATAACACAGGTAATGTCCAATCTATTAAGTAATGCTATTAAACATACTAAGAAAACTGGAGGTGTAATATCTGTTACTGTTGCAGTCCAAATCCAGCAACCGATTAAAAATAATGACGATAATGAAGTTATTGTTGTTAGTATAAAGGATACAGGTGAGGGTATAGATGCTGATATTATGTCAGTATTGTTTACAAAGTTTACTACGAAATCTCAACATGGGACTGGGCTGGGATTGTATATTTCAAAGAGTATTATAGAAGCTCATGGAGGTAAAATATGGGCCGAGAATAATAATGATAAACCGGACAATGGAGAAAAGAAGGGAGCAACATTTAGCTTCACACTTCCATTGGCCATAGACAAGGCGCAGTCTAATAGCAAAGTAAAAAGATAGTATTCATGTAAAGTAATAATTTGGCAAGCAAGTATAGCTGCGTTTTTAGCACCGTTGACTGAGACCCGTAGCAACAGGAACACCATTTGGCATTTGTAATATAGAAAGAAGAGTCCAACCCTTAGGAAAGGATGATTTTAATGACAGCAATCACAGGTAATGTAGTGAGCGCCGCAATCATTCCTAAAAGAGGAGCAGCACAGCTTGCTGTTGCTATAATAACTTCAATACCTCTATCGTTTGCATCCTTGATAACAAACATTTGTTCAGGGAATCGATGAGCAGAAATTACTGTTACCTCGTATGATATCCCAAAAGACTTAGGTGTCATCATCGTTTCTTCCATAACCTCTAGATCCTTCTCACTGGATAGGATCTGTCTATACTGGTTTATACTTATACCTTATAGGGATAAACTAAGACGGCCATTATAAAATAATATAATCTGCATAAAACTTAAGGCTAAGACTCTACCATTATACGTGATTGGGAAACATAGTAATTTCCCGGCAAGTTCATCGTCGTATCATACAACAGGAGAACCATCATAGAGAATGAGCCGCAAAAAAAATTTTACTCAGCCTCCAGTACCAAATAAAGACTTTGTTTCTGCAGCAAGAGACGAAGTTCTCAATAGGGTGGAACAAGATTATCAACGATTCAAAAATACACATACTTTTGAATATCCAACCTGGCTATATGGTCCTCCTAAGGGCAAACTTTTCAAAGTTGAAGTAGAGGATTGTCCACGCTTTGGTGATAAGGCATTTGTTGAGTTTGACTCAGCTAGGACAGCATTTTTGAGTATTGATATGCAAGTTGATTTTTGCGGTCCAAAAGGCTATGTTGATGTTATGGGTTATGATCTCGGATTAACCTCAGCCCCTATAAAGCCAATTATGTTTGTCTTAGATACAATAAGGAATAATGAAACTAACATTAAAGTAATACATACAAGGGAAGGACATCTTCCAGACCTCTCTGATGCACCGTATAACAAAATCCTTCGAAGCAAAATTATCGGAGATGGCGTAGGAATTGGCAATATACCACAAGGTGGGCTAGGAAGATTGCTAGTAAGAGGAGAAAAGAATTGGGATATAATCGATGATTTATATCCTGTCCCTGGAGAATATGTAGTAGACAAAGCAGGAAAAGGAGCCTTTGGCCAGAGCAACTTACCATTGATTTTGAAGAACATTGGAATAACTCACCTGGTAATTACCGGTATTACCACAGATGTATGCGTACATACTATAATGAGAGAGGCAAATGATCATGGATATTGGTGTACTCTACTAAAGGATGGTACAGGTGCAACAGATTATGGTAACTACCTGGCTGCCATAAACCAAATTAAAATGCAGGGAGGAGTATTTGGATGGGTGTCCGACTCCCACAAGTTCGTAAAAGGTATTAAATCTGCTTTTGAAGGTGACAAGTGATTACAAGTCTAATTACACTAACAAACATCAAGACAATGTCTGATAGAATAAGGCATGGTGATTTGTCTCCATCAGAGTTAGTTGAAGCCTGCTTAAAGAGAATTAAGAAATTTGACTCATCTCTGGATGCGTTCATAACTATTGTTGAAGAAAATGCGCGCCAAGATGCAACTACAGCTGAAAAGCAAATCAAGAAAGGACATTATATTGGTCCTTTGCATGGCATTCCGTTTTCAATTAAGGACGTTATTTATGCGAAGGCAGTAAAATGTACTGCAGGTTCAAAAATAATGTCCGACTACGTTTCAAAAATTAATGCAACCTCTGTTGAAAAAATGAAAAAGGCAGGTGCAATTCTAATTGGTACTAATAATACACACGAATTCGCATGTGGAATAACTAATGTTAATCCACATTATGGTTCTTCAAAAAACCCTTGGAATACCTCAAAATTGTCCGGAGGTTCAAGTGGAGGCTCGGCTGTTTCGGTGGGAGCAGGTATGATACCTGTCTCATTAGCCACGGATACAAGTGGTTCAATTAGAGTTCCATCTTCACTTTGTGGTGTTGTAGGTCTAAAGCCAACATATGGAAGAGTAAGCAAGTATGGAATTGTAGATTTAGCACCTTCGCTAGACCATGTTGGTTGTATAACAAGAAGTGCATGGGATGCAGCCGCTGTATTGCAGGCTATTGCTGGTCAGGATCCTCTTGATCCAACTACGGAAGCTAAGGAAACACCAAATTACGTTGAAATTGTTGAAAATGAGAGGACCATAAGCAAGAAGAACTTTTCTGTCGGAATACCAAAAGACTACTTTTTGGATTATTTGCAGCCAGAAGTACAAACTGTATTCTTTAATTTTGTTGATACCATAAAGTCCATGGATATTTCTGTTTCTGAGGTACATATCAGTGGATCTGATAAAATCTATGAATCGTGGAGACCACTAAGGCTTGGGGAGTCAGCAGAAATTCACATGAAATTGTTGCAGACAAGATCAGAGGACTATGGTGAAGACGTAAGAAGAATGTTGATGCAAGGGACAAAAGTATCTGCAGTAGAGTACATACGAGCTCACAAATTTAGAAAGGAGCTGAGAAATGAATTTGTTAAAGTACTGAAGAATTTTGATGTGCTTATAATGCCAACTACTCCTCTTACTGCCCCAGGGTTTGACGAGCAAAGAGTAGTTATTGGTGACAAAACATTCCCAATCTATCAAGCTTTAAGTAGAAATACTATTGCATTTGACAGTACTGGCTTGCCTGCGGTTAATGTACCAGCCGGCTTCAGTAATAACAATATGCCAGTGGGGGTACAAATGGTAGGGGAATCATTTAAAGAGGAAAGGATTCTATCACTAGCATACGCATATGAACTGATAAACGACAGCGTTATGAAATTCACGCCTCCCCTGTAATCTTCTCAAACTAGAGTAAATGGTGAAACTAGATAAGATTCATCCACAAGGAACCTTGTCTTAAGATAAAGAAATTACATTGCTTGGCAAGGTCATGACACGAGATGATGATGTTATATCCAGTAGTATTGAGTGGAACTTTCCTAGCAAAGGCTATCAGTTCAAAACTGAATTATCATATGAGAAAGGCAAGCAAGTAATTGAAATCGACTCTCCATCATTTTTAGGTGGAAATGGAGACAGACTTGGCCCAATGGCTTATTGTGTTACAGGTATTACGTCGTATTTTATAGCTACATTTGTAACGGTAGCAGCCGCTAAAGGTATAAGATTATCAAAACTAAATGTCAATACAGAATGCATTATTAACTTTGCAAAGACATTTGATGTAGCAGATGAGCCAATAACTGAGGGAATTATTTTTATATTGAAGCAGAAAGTGACAATGCCAGCAAACAGCAGCTTCAACAATTAGTTAGGT
>JBKPMB010000316.1:0-4066 GCA_046731995.1 Thermoproteota archaeon
GCATATTCACCTGATACATTTTGCATTGCAATTGGAAAATCAAAATTTTCTTTTATCATACAGATTATATCAAGAGATGTTATGCCAGGTTTTATCATCAGTATATCTGCTCCTTCACTAATGTCGGTCTCTATTTCCCTCAGAATTTGTCTGGGGTTTGCGTATGATACTTGGTACGATGACTTATCAATAACATTAAATTTGCTCGTTTTGCAGAAAGCAGCCGATCTAAATGGTACATATAATGAGGATAATTGTTTAACTGAATATGAAAGAATCTTTGTTTTTTGAAATCCATGGCTTTTAAGCATTTTTCTTATGGAATATACCTGACCATCCATCATAGACGAAGGTGCAACAATATCTGCACCAGCTTCTGCATGACTAAGAGCAATTTCGGATAGCGAATCTAGTGTTAAATCGTTATCTACCTCATTGTTATTGATTAGTCCGCAATGTCCAGAAGTATTATATTGACACAAACAGACATCTGTTATGATATTTAGTTGGTTTTCATATTCTTTCCTTATCTTTCTTAATGCCTGCTGAACTACACCATCTGCACTAGAAGCTAAGGATCCTCTTTCGTCTGTCTTTCTGGGTATGCCAAATATAATAATCGATGTAATTCCAGCATCGATTATAGCATGGATTCTCTGATTTACTTTATCTACAGGTACTTTTGTTATTCCAGGCATCATAGCAATTTGAAGCTCTTCCTCTTCTGGTCTTTCCTGAACAAATAGAGGAAGTATCAAATGCTTTTTTTGCATACCAACGTATTCAAGAGCTTCCTTGTGACTCAAGTCAGCCGTAGCGGGTCTAATTTGCAAAATTCTAAACTATGAGTTAAATTTAGCGCTATGAATACCTTTTTATTGTAATCTCATATGACAATAACTTTTTACTGCTTAAGCGTGCAAGTAGAAGTTTTGCCATTATTAGATATCTTAAAAATATACATATATACAAATAACATGAAGAGACGCAATTTCACTCGAGATAAAGCAGGAAGGAAATAATATTTAAGTCAGAGAAAATAAGTGCTCCTCCATAGGTGATAGAAATTTTGGGCATAGTAATCATTGAGACAAGAGCAATGTAATCTTCACATAAGGTGAACAAGTAAAAACACTAATTCAACATTGCTCAAGTGTAACATATCAAAATACAAGAAAATATTTTGCGATCATGTATTCAACATAATCACGGAAGGTTAATTTCATATTTAATCTAATGTTAAGTAAAATGTAATTTAATGCACTATATATATAAAATCCATATTTTTAAGATATCACTAAAGTTGATTAAAGTAACCATAGGTATTCCCACATTCAATGAGGAACAGAATATACTTGTATTCCTTAGATCCTTAGAGACAGACACATCAGATAATCAATTCATTTCAGAAATTATAATTTCTGATGATTCGTCTGACAATACGCCCAAGATAATAAATGAATTTGCGAAGAATTCCTCAATGAATATTAGGCTTATACATCATTATGAGAGGAGAGGAGCAGCGGCTGCATGGAATGAAATCTTTGAAGCATCAACAGGAGATATCATAATACTATATGATGCAGACATCATTCTAGGGCAGAATTGTACACATGAATTAGTATCAAAGATACATGGAAGAGTCGGGCTCTGCGCATCAAATCAAAAACCGATTCAAGCCAGAAATATGATAGGTCGAGCAACCACTTTTATCTCAAGGTGGCTTGAATCAATAAGAACCAAGGGGCTTTCACAATATACAGTAATGGGAAGAGCCTTGTCGATTTGTTCGAACCTTGCCAAGAAAATTTCAATACCCAATGACATAATTGCAACAGATCTTTATCTTCAATGTAAGGTTATCGAGCATGGATTTGATATATTTTATAATAAGAATGCCATAGTACACTTCTATCCGGCAAATAGTATACCTGATTTCATTTCACAAGTTTTGAGGGCGGCTAATGGTCACAACCAAATCCATAAGTATATGAGGAGGTTCAAATTTGGGCTTTCACCAAATATCGCTTTATTTGAGACAATACGTAATATTGCAGATGATCCATCTGGAGCACTCTCACTGAGTGCTTGCTATATGCTTATACCATTTTATATGTTCAAGTTGAAAGGGATAAATTCCTCTAAATGGCATATTGCAAAAAGTACTAAATCAATAGGATTTGAATAACTCAAATAGATTTTTTCTTTTGAAAAAATGCCCAAATAACATAGCCCTATTACACGTAATTGTGCACACTTGTCATCATCGTATACCAATCCTAAAAAAGCTGTTTGGGTATAGGTAATATTGATAATAATACATATATCTACGTAAAATAAGTAAAACTCAGGTTGCCTGACGTAGAGAGTAAAGTACAAGGTTACATATGTACACCCCATCAAAAGCTCTCTGCACCACTGTTAAATTATTGGAAAAGATCGAACAATATTGATGTCATGTACTTTGTAGCATCTACCTTTTCTTCTGAAAGCATACCATATTTCCCAAATAAAGCAAATCATTACATTCTTGCATCATTCAGGGAAAAGGATATTGTAATAGAAGATATCAACAGACAGAGTAACGATAGACTTTCACTGATGTTCAACCTAAATAGTTCTTTATTTGAGCGTGCAGGTGAAAGACTCAATTACATCTCAATCTATTTCACGAAATATACTTATGGCAATATTGAAATTGAGGATCTTACAAATGCAATATTCAAACGGGATCGAGTGAAGAAGGCAAGCTTGGCAAGTATTGAGATACTGACTCCGGGACAACTGAGGTTCATATTTCCTTATTCCAAAAATGCTATTGTGCTAGAGGTGGATGGAGAAAAAACATATCAAAGCGATCAAAAATACTGTGAGCGGACAAGACGAGAAGTAGCGAGGAGAGGTATTTTATTGAGTAACCTGGTGAGTTTTTCCATTCTGGACAAGCTAAAATAAACTATTTTTCATGACGCAAAAGTAGATCATGAGAAGTATAAGTCCTAATACAGAATTAATGATATTATACTTTGGAGTATCAAGATAAGGTTTTGCACATGTACACCACTATTTAGCTATGTTGGCTTGTGTCTTAACGTTATTTTTTTATTAAGGCTCAAGTAAAGGTATTTTCTGATAGAGATTGAGCAAGCCAATGGATCTTGGCAGCCTTAAGGTTGGTTCATATATTGTGATTGATGGGGAGCCTTGCAGGATAGTTTCATATGATCATAGTAAACCTGGAAAACATGGTTCAGCTAAGGCAAGAGTAGCGGCAATGGGCGTCTTTGATGGCTCTAGACACAGTCTAGTTTCTCCAGTATCTGCTAGTGTAGAAGTCCCACTGATTGATAAGAGAAGTGGTCAGGTTATCTCTATATCTGGACAGACGCTTCAGTTGATGGATCTGGAAACATTCGAAGTCTTTGAAACATCGTCTGTAGAAGATGAGATAAGGGATAAAATTAGACAGGGTGGGGAAGTTGAATATTGGAAAGTTCTCGATAGAGTAAAAATCGTAAGAGCTAAGGGATGATTATTCTTTATGCTATAATATACTCTATTTATTAAATTAAAACTATTAGTGCACAGAAAGAATTATAACGTTCTGTACACTATGACTCAATATGACTAACTGCCAGGAAAGAACAATGCCGATTTGTTTTACACATGAGCAACTGAAATTAGTGGAGCAATATGCAAAGCTAAAGGGAATGCTAAATTCTAGTCAGGCTATTGAAGACATACTAAAACATAACTAGAGTGCACCATTTTAGATAAAAAAGTGCGTATTAGTCATTCAGCAGTAAGTAGATGGTGGACTAAGCACGACAGCAAACACAAGAATATATAGATTCTTGTTTTCAACGTATACATAGATTCGAGATAAGTAAATATATACGACTTTCAAAAAGAACAAAAAAAGAAAAGAAGCGTTAAGTACGCAAATTGAAATTTCTTTAATAATAATTTAAATTGTTTTGTTTGCTTTTGGCTTTGCCATCATGCAATTTCCTTACAGTCAAGAAAATGCAGCTTCAAGTACAACTGCTGATTCGGATTCATCACG
>JBKPMB010000317.1:0-3715 GCA_046731995.1 Thermoproteota archaeon
AGTCGATGAGCAGACCAGAAATTTTGGTGATAATTTCTGATAGAAATAAAATAAGAACGTGTATATTATCTTTTTATATTGTCTTATTATAACCCGTCATCAACCACTTTTCCGAGAACCCATCGTACTATATTACACAACAGTCTAGCTTTTGATCATCTTTTTTCTTGTACCTGCAAAATAAATATTGGTAAAAATATTTCGATATCAACCTTATCATTATAATCAAAGATTAATCAAGTCATTCAACAGCATGTTTTTTGTAGATAATAATATGGAGGTCTTTTTCCTTCCTAAACAATAAACGCATGTCCAACATGAAAATATTAAGGTGATCTTATCTAATATTAATTAGTGTTATCTAAAAAATAACATTTGAAAAGACATAACAATATGATAATAAGTACCATTATATATTAACGTAAGATGATAATAGTATCATGAGCTCCACAACACATACTACTAATCATTTTCAATAAATTCGTAAATTAAATATCAAAAGATATTGGTTCCACATGATGTCGTCCACCAAGCGCACTTCTTAGGTTTCAAAACCAAACACCTGAGGAAGGAAGATTTACGAAATACTTTAGAAGGATGAGTAAACAAAATGCAAGATGAAAGAATAAGACGATACAAGGATGCAGACATAAATAAAATATCATATAAAATATGTACAGGTAAGATAGTTGATGCAATAGTTCACCAATCTGAAGAAATGGATTGTGATTTGATAGTCATGGCAAGTAGTAAGATTATTTTATAGTAGACTTCTCAGAAGTGTTGTAAGAAGAGTACTAGATAGCATACGAAAACCTATACTAATAATACATGAATAGCATAATAGTAAAAATAGTAAATTAACATCAAACACCGTTAAATCAAACTATACAATACAAGAATATCGATTTTCACAGTAGTCTTAGGTCTTGTCAAATTGCACCTATTCTGTTTTACTGCTATAATGACTGAAATAATTTCTCCAATCCAAATGATTTGACTTCTAGCAATACCGATCATCGATCTAGCAATTAGCCGTCGCTGACATTTCAAACTACGTATTTTCAGGTATTCTCAGTAGCTAAAGAACTCAATACATTTTAAATCACTTCGTCGTGGTTGTAGTTGCGGACACGAGTGTACATGGCCGGCTGTTTTTGTCGTTATTTTTCTTCTTACGCTATCCTTGTTTCTGAGAGATTCAATTTGAGTGACTGCAAGACGTCAGACTTGTGGGCCTATGGATAGGTTTATCTTTAGTTGCGTTTGTTATGCGGCAGATTGGCCACTATCCATTTACATAGAGGGCTTTCTATTATGAATACTCTAGAATGGAAGTTCTTTTATAATAATTCATGTGATATGCTTTCTGCAATATGAAAAGCCAATTGATAGTTCCTAAAATATACAGTATTTTATCTGTAGTCTTTATAATAACGATCTCTGTGCTAGCAGCACAGCAAATACCACATCAGGCTATATCTCAAGTACAAGCAATAAGCAATAATAGCAATAACAACGCTAACGCTTCTTCCCCTTCCCCTTCCCCTTCCCATTCCGCTACAACATCTATGTTGTCTAACAATAATAATACTGCTTCATCAAACTCAATATCTATTCAGCTCTCAAAAGGATATGTACATGGAAAAATAGCATACTTTATTGCAACTGATGCATCTGATAATCAAATTGCTTTGTCTATAACAAATAATACTACTTTTAAGGTAAACTACGCTCCAAATTTAGCATTGACTCCGGAGTCTGCTCGTCAGCAAGGCTATGTTTTTGTTAATGGCATCAAGACAAGTGAATCTCCTATGGGATTTCAGCTGGGTGTTGCAAGTGCATTGCCCGGGGAAAATGGATACAGTCCGTTAAATCAAGTAAACTTTGTAAAGTGGAACGCCAATACTACTCCAAGAATATTGAAGTCTGCAGCTGAAGTACTGACTGCTGAGAGGAATGGAGAATTGATTATAGCTAAAACAAATATTGTAATAAACAGCCCAGCAGTTGTTCAAGAGAGTTTGGCAAAATAATGCTATTCAAGTGCACAGGAATACTGTTTAGAGGAGATTAATATCTAGCTCTATTTTTATTTCATCCTTCACAGTATCTATAGGTCAAAATCTTTCCTTATTTTAGCAAATTCCTTATTAGGAATTTTTCCAGCCAGGATGGCGAAAAACACCTACTCTCACCTACCAGTCAGTTATAATGACATAAACATTAAAATATATTGACATAAATGTCGCTACATTTATATACCAACTACAATTTAATTAGGATTGACTTGAAATCCAAATCAATACGTATATTATTAATATCTAGCTCCATTGTAACAGCGGCAGCAGCAGTACTATGTCTTTCTTTGCTTTCTAGCAACAATATGCATGTACAGTTTATCCGATTATTACAGCAATCGCCTTCACCATGGAAAGGTGCCGTAGCATTAGCAGCAGCAGCAGCACAATCACAGCCATCAAGTAATTCAAATCTGCCATCAGTACCATCTACATCTTCTTCCCCTTCCACTTCTACCTCTTCCT
Organism: Thermoproteota archaeon; assembly: GCA_046731995.1. Taxonomy (GTDB): domain Archaea; phylum Thermoproteota; class Nitrososphaeria; order Nitrososphaerales; family Nitrososphaeraceae; genus JAFAQB01. Next base: position 2,550 of record JBKPMB010000317.1, read on the forward strand.
CCTCCTCTTCATCATCTTCACTACCAGATGTCTTCGAGAAAGTAGAAAACTCTGTTGTTCAAATAACAAGTACAAAATCCAATCCTAATGAAGTAATAATATTAAATGGCGTTCCCCAAACAGGAAGACGTACAGCATTAGGTTCTGGATTTGTATATGATAATCAGGGCCATATTGTTACTAATTATCATGTTATAGACGGTGCAACTAGAGCAGATGTGACATTTACAGATGGAAACACATATTCTGCAAATGTTGTAGGAAAAGACCCTAATGCTGACATAGTAGTATTACAAATCACAGGTGATTATTCACAAGAGAAAGTAGTGCCACTTCCTCTTGCCACTTCTGCTGTTAGACCCGGAGAGCAGGTGATAGCTATTGGAAACCCATTTGGTCTTAGTGGAACTATAACAACAGGCATAGTAAGTGCAAAAGGAAGATTATTGCCAAATCCTGATACTGGATTTTCTATACCAGAGATGATTCAAACAGATGCTGCTGTAAATCCTGGTAACTCAGGCGGTCCTTTGCTTAATACTCAAGGACAGGTTATAGGAATGAATACAGCAATATTTTCCAGAACAGGATCTTATTCTGGCGTAGGATTTGCAATTCCATCAAATACAATTGCTAAAGAAGTACCATTGCTGATAAAAAATGGTAGTTATTCTCATCCATGGCTTGGAATCTCAGGTGGTAAAATAACTCCTGATTTAATAAGGGCTATGGGTTTGCCTGCAAATTATAAAGGAGTACTAGTAGCTTCTGTCCAGCCTGATAGTCCTGCTGAAAAAGCAGGTTTGAAAGGATTAACTCCTAGATACAATGTTAATGTTAATGATGATGGTGGCGATGATAATAGTGGCAGTGGTAGTGGTGCAACACCATCACAACTAGGTGATATAATAACTGCTATAGATGGACATCCTGTAAGGCAAATCGATGATATAATAAATTATGTTGACTCGCAAAAGAATATTGGAGATAATATCAAGCTTACAGTAAATAGAAATGGGCAGATAAGGGATCTGACATCAACTTTACAAGCTAGACCAAATACAGTTTCACAAGCACAACAGCAACAACAGCAACAATCTCCTGGATTAGGTCCTATACCTGAATTACCACAGATTCCAGGATTTCCACGTCTTCCTCCACTGCTA
>JBKPMB010000318.1:0-6961 GCA_046731995.1 Thermoproteota archaeon
AAGCGTTAAGTACGCAAATTGAAATTTCTTTAATAATAATTTAAATTGTTTTGTTTGCTTTTGGCTTTGCCATCATGCAATTTCCTTACAGTCAAGAAAATGCAGCTTCAAGTACAACTGCTGATTCGGATTCATCACGAAAGGAAAGCAACACAACAATAAAATAATCTAGACCTCAAGTTTAGAACAGTAATTAAATCTAAAGATAGAGAAGAAGAAGACGGATCAGAAACAAAGATAATTGGAAAACTGCTGTAGGATATTTCTGAATATGACAAGATAGGTAGCTGTTTTGCAGTTCCTTAAATCAAGTCATTAGAATTCAGGAGGCAACCTGATTATATCTTTTTGTTGATGCGGCTGTTTGCTTCTTATGCACAGATTGATTAATGTAATTAGAATTAAATTCTTGTGTAAGCGCCCTTCTTTGATTCAGATCCTTCAAAAATTCTTTATTTATGACATATTTCAAAAGTATTTACTACATTATTCCAATTTTCTTCTTTATGTCATGAATCTCTCTTTTTAATTCATGAACATCTTTAGAAAGTTCATCAAGTTCACTTCGGGTGGGGAGATTCAGCGTTTTGAAATTCTTTTCAGCAATATTCTGTAAATGTTTTAGTACATCAAGTTGACTACTAATTAAATTACTGCTTATAATTCCAAATTCATTAGAACTAAACAAGTTAGTGAACGCTTCTTCGAAGACATCTATTACGACCTTTCTGTATTCTTCCATACTCTCTTTTGGAAACTGGCCTTGCTTATCAATACTATAACGTTGCTGATTTTGTTTTCCATTATGCATTCTATCTGCCACTTGTTCTACAGCACGCAGATATGCATTATTCACCTGAGTCCAATATTCGCTTAGATTCGTTTGTAGCTGAATTAATGTTTGAACCAGAATGAATAGTTCTTTGGAATAAAATATGGAATCTTTTGAAAAGGCTTGAAAGGGACCAATAGTAGGTAATTTTATAAAATCAGACCAAACATTAAAAATGTCTTTCATCTGTTTTCTCTCCTGATCGGAGAAAGTAGATTTTACATCACCATGCGAAATGCCATTATTATCTTCCACAATTGTCATCTTCCACAATTGTCTAGTGCTATATTCGATAAAAGCATTATGAATCCGTTCCTACATATACTCATTTTTGAGCGCTCATGGAAGTATGTCATAAGTACTAACAAACTGGAAAAGCAATTACAGAGTACTAACTGAAATTAATTCTATAGTTACATCTCCTTTTTTCCCAAGCTCCTATACATTACCTCATTCTTGTTTGGGGATCTATGTCTTCCAGCTATACGAGCTTTAAGCAAAGGATCCAGTTGGCAGGTAATGATAACATCTTTGCCGGAATATATATGGCAAAAATAGAAAAAAAGATCATTTATCGATTCTCTGGGTAGAGAGAAAGAAGGGTCAAGTATGTGATCCAGTATTTTACCTCTCCACAGTCAATCACATATTCATTTTTTCTTTTATACTCTAGCGAACTTGTAACAAATATATCTAACAACCGATGGTACAACAATTAGAATTATAGTTGTGGTTAAACTTGCTTTCTGGGATATTGAAACTAATAAAAACAAAAACACTATACTAATGATAAAGACGGTAAATAATATGTCAAATAATTTTTTAAATTTTCTTGCGACATATCGTTGGGAACCCGAAAGTCTTGTGCATACTACTATAAACAGATCATTATCCAAAATAACGTAGTCCTAAAATGCTTTAATTGTAAAGCAAAAGACGATAAATGAACTGATTGCCAAAGTGTCTAAAACACCAAGATTATCATAAGTGTAATCAGACATTCTTAACTACGCCCTTGATATTGCCCTTCACATAGGATAGGATACTCGAGCTTCGTTTAATATCCATTTGAGTCCTTTTTGGCTTTGAATGTTATCTTTATTATTTGTTGCAGTGTCGTATGATGGGAACGGCTTATATCAGATGGTGATCTAATCTTGAATATAACAAAAAGGTTAGAAGCGAACCGCCATGACGTGTTACTGTGATTTGAGAGGAGCCATTAAATGTATATTATCATGTAACATAATAAATCCATACATGGAAGTTTTGTTGAGGGTGATGATATCAGATAAGTATAGAACAACAACAGCAAACCATTCTTAACCTGTACAATTCCGGAATAATACCGGAAATAATAGCTCTTCAAATGGATCTGAGTGAACAAGAAGTAATTCAAATCATCGAAAAAGGGAAAAAAGATCAAGAAACTGCCACAGAATATGCAAATCTGAAGAAGACGACACCACCGTTATCAGCTGCTGGAATAAAAATAGAAGATGATAGAGAATATCTTAATGTTCCATTAATAAGCAAGGTACAACTGGATAAAGTTGTAAATGTTGATTACGCCATAAAGCATGCTCAGTTAAGCATGTGGAAGGCTCTAAAGGTAAAGTCTGACTTTGATATTTCCTTGGAAGAAACTCAAAATGTTTTGAAGCATTATGCCGAGTCCAAAGCTAGTTTTGTGATCATCCATGTTGATCTTGTAGATTCTACTAAACTATCTATGACTCTTCCAATAGACAGACTCACAACTATTATCCAGGCTTTTGCACAGGAACTATCATTAGTAATATCGTCATACGGGGGTTACGTCTTAAAATACATAGGAGATGCAATTTTGGCATTTTTTATCGTAAATTCTCAAAAGGACTTGTATCTCCGTTGTATCAATGCAGTAGATTGTGGATGCACAATGATCAAGGTAGTGCGCCAAGGGATCAACCCTATTCTAAACCAAAGTGATTATCCTGAATTAAGGATAAGAATTGGAATAGATGTTGGTAAAAATGCAGTAGTGAAATTTGGTTGGAATACATATACATCGGATGAAAAGGTCATTGCTAAAGCTCCTTATTTTGATATTTTGGGTTACACTATCAGCATTGCAACTAAAATGACTGCTTTTGCAAAACCAGACCAAATTGTAATAGGACAATTAGTGTATAATGTCTTGGAAGATCAGCAAAAATCCACGTTTAGGCTTTTACCCATAAGTCCTAATGTCTGGGACTATTTTAGCAATATTACAGGTGGTATTTACAATCTTTATGGTAGCTTAAATGAAATCAACTATAATCATATAGATTCAACGTAGATCCATATACAGACTGGAAAAGAGGAAGAGGGAGAGCCGACTGTTCTAGAAGACGCCGAGGGACCAAGAGGGTTTGACAAGAGTTCAAAGTGTATTAAAAGAGGACGAATTTGAAACTTAATACGCAATTTATAATTTGATACACTATTAATGCAAAAAGACCAATTATTTCAAAAATCCAAATAATGCTCGATAATAAGATGATAGCCAATGCTAAGAAAAATCGTCTTTTGACATCATTTTGCACATATAAGGTAATTTCAATTAACGTATTTAAAGAATAATTGGTTAGCTAATGCAAGCTAATTAGCGCCAACCATTCAATACTGCTATAACTCTTTGCAGGCTAATGCTTGTTCTATTGTAGACACATTGTTTTTCTTGCAGATATCAAAGAGTGTTTTGGCATGATTATCTTGTAGCTTCAAACTCCTGGATCTTTTATATTTTTGATTTTTAACTCCAAATCCTCCTGCATATCCAGACAAAGGAGCTATACCCCCAATCGCTCACTAATCCCTAAAGTTTGATCTATCACTCTTACTCTTCCTTTGGAGTTTAATTATTTTTAATGACATTCCTATTTCTCAAGTCTGTTCCCCTTATGGTTTGCAGAAATATATGCAACAGACTATATTCAAAGGTAGTATTTGGCATAAACAATTACTCCAGTAGTGAAAATATTGAAGAGGTAAGTTTACTTCTATAACCATAGCATGTCTACATGAGTGCTTTGAGTATTCTCATCAATTTCAGATCATCATTTGTTTTTCTGATGATAATAGCCCCAGTCCCTCTCCTTTCATAGCTTCAATACTTAAGAATTCTATCAAAAGCTCAGATGTGCAATGAGCCTATTTCCTACTGAAGATATCTTAACTAAAGAAATTGAATCATGGAGAAGCTTTGCAGCTAGTCTGAATTCAGAAGAATACAGAGAGATATTCAATAAAATGCTCTCTGAATGCTACAAATATGTTAATGCAATTAACACTAAAGGAGAGCCTTTTCCTACTGACTCATTGCTTATGTCCTTGCTGCTTTCACAGCAAAAAATGATAGATTGCTTTAAGCATAAGGTACTACAAGCAACAGAACCCGTTAAACCATGAAAACTCTAATTTAATGTCTTGATATATTAAAGATAAAAGAAGGTACTGAAGTTTATAGAAAAGCAGTTAAACTCACAGAAAAGGTTCCAATAGAATTTACAAATGAATGGATTAGTGCAATGAAGATTATAGCAAATGCTTCACTGGGTTATACTTTTTCCCAATCACAAATGTCTGATTTTCTGACCCTTGCTGCAAAAGGCATAGAACAAAAAAAGACAAGTTCAGAAATAATAATTTTCAATATGTACAAAGATATTATAGAAAACTATGACAAGTTTAGCAACAGCTTAAAGTCAAATTATCCAGAGATTATAGTCGATGTTATTTCTATTATTAATCAAAGTATAGATACTAATGGCAACAAAATAAGAACTATTGGTCCTGACAATTACTATCAATCAAGGAAGCAGCAAGCAGTAATGGGAAAAATAGAATCATTGACTGCCACAGCGGTCGCTTTAAGTAAGGAGAGACTTCCACTATTAAAGAACGATCTTGTTGAAAGTCTTTGCAAAATAACAAAAAGAGAGACATAACCTAGAACAATCTCTAGCGACATTACAGGAATCAGACCTAAAGAAGATTAGTGACCTATGCCGCAACTACAATAAATTACAGTACTACAGCAAAAAGCTAATAGCAAAAGAAGAATTTAAAAATGAAATACAAAAAGAACTTGGTATAGAGCTTAGACCTTATCAGCTTACACGAGCTGCTAACTCTATAACTTGTAAACACAAGGATTTTTGTTACCTATAGAAATAGTATGCCTTTGTATTAATCTTGGATATAGATAGAGGCATTGCCGAAATGTTATCTTTAGATGACGTTATTCTATAGTGAGATCAATATTTCATATTGGAATAGCATTTATTCTTATACAAGGAAAAGTAATCTACCAGATCTCCCTGTTAGAAATCCCAGTAGCATGTTTCACCATCATGCTATGGGGCTACACTAACAACTACAATATTTTAAATAATATGCACACACACATATTGTACAGGAGACAAAGAAAAGAACAAATGACATGGTTTCAAGACAATAATCATCACGTATTAGAATCCAAAACTACCTGCAATACCTTGTACTGAGCCTTGCAGTTTTGATCCTGCACGTCTTGACAATATGGACATAAAAGATGGCCACATGAGACCATTACCAACAGCAAACAATAGTATAGTTCCGCTGACTGAGACAATATTATTTGATACAAACAAAATAAAGTTTGTACCTAAAATAATGCTATCAATTATTACTAACTTTTCCTCTGAGAATTTTTTGATGCTTTACGCAAGACAGTACCCTGGATAAAAACCATTATTCCACTTACAAGCTACAATATTCCAATTCATCAATAAGAACACGAAGAGTATAGTTTGTAAAATAATTCAATATAAGAAACAGTCTTCGATGTATCTTTGAAAATGAGTAGAAAAAGGAAAGTCACATGTTTTATAGTTACTATCTTATTCTCAAATCTGAACGTTAGGTAAATATCTGATTTGCGCTTCACTCCAGCTAACATTAATATCGCTTGGCAAAGCTATACTCCTTCTATATCTTGCGATATTACTTATTTGAGTGGATATAATGAGCTGTTCTCTTCTCTTTCTTCCTAGCTGTTCAAGCATCAAACCAGCAATATTTCTTGTTCTTTCAAGATAGGTAAATAGTACAGTATAAGGAAAAGTTATCTCGTTTAGAGCTCTTTTAATGGCTCTATAAATTCTCTGTAGCATTACATTCCGAATTTCTGACAAGCCATGTAATTGTTCCACAGTCGATTTTGAATCGCTCCTAATATCAATGATAAGCTGTTGCCTTGGTACCTGTTTTTGACTTAACATCTTTTTCATTTTCATAATATTTGCAAAATGGAGCGAATTGTCTGTTATGGCAAAATATATTGCTAACATCTCCATTCTCTGAACAGCAAATTTATCATGTTTTACAACGGGATGTATCATCCTGATTCTGCTTGCATTAGTATAATAATTATACCATGCAATATATCCAGATGGCGAGCCATCTACATCTATCGTGATGTTTGACAGATACCATCATAAGAATTTACTGATATAATTGAATTATCCAACATATAATAGTAACAATCACTTTATGATCATATGAGCATAGAGACTATCTGGAATTCAAGATCTCTAAAAAACGTAGGAGTTCTACTAATGTCTAGATCTTATAGGAGTCAATAGACAGTATAATGATATATGCTTCATCTAGATATTGCATTCTATGACTAGAATGGATTGTTTATTTAGCCAAAAATCCCATAGTTGGCATCGGTTACCTCGCAAATACAAAGGATTTTTGTTACGTTGCTGAAGTACTTCAGTCAGAATATTAATGAATTAATTCTCACTAATCAGGATCAGTTTATTATTAAATTCGATGGCAAGGCTTTTTTGTTTTAGCTTCAAACGAACTTTGTTTGCAAAGTTTATGATATTTTGCTCATCTATATTTGAAATATGTATTTCAGCACGAATGTACTTGACAGGTTCAAATTTGCCCTCAAAATAACCATCAAACTCGATTAGTGACATTCCTCTATATTTGGAAGCCATGTCTCGTACAACCTCGAGATATCCCTCAACTCTGGGTAAATAGAACTTGATAGAATCAGACAGAACTTCTACTTTAAAATCATCGGAATGCTTGTCCTTGGCTTTA
>JBKPMB010000319.1:0-2563 GCA_046731995.1 Thermoproteota archaeon
TGGAAATAGAGAGAAATTAGAGTATGCGGAAAAAAAATTTGTCAACTTCTAGTAGTTTGAACAATTTTTTCAATTAATATTGTTGTTTGTGTTTCTGCCTTTAGACCCATATACATTCCCTAAATGTAATTGCATTTAGAGAGGAGCATTATATGTAATATAAATAGGTAATTGCTAGCATTATTGAATGTATTTTTGTATACAGTATGAAATCCCTATGATACCTAAGCTTTCGGGATTCAAAAAATACATCTATGAAAACTGGATTATTCTTGCTTTATAGTAGCGAAACTGAGTAGTCATTATATTTAGCAAAGCAACATCTTCACTAATGATTATCACAGGATCCTTGTAGAAAAGGAGATACAGCGTAGTATTTACAGTATATTTTTATGTTATGTCCTCTAATTTATATTAGAAGTGCCAATTTAGCTTGAACGATGTACATGAAGAACAAGTTCGCAACAATTTGGAGTCAATGCGATGGGATGAATTAGTTTCCTTAAAACGGAAATTGTATAGTCATGTGAAAGATCTTACAAATAATATGATAGATATTGAAAGAAGCCAACTTCGATCTATAAATGAGAATATTCATAAAGAGAAAAACATACTTAACAATCTGGTACAACGATCGAAGCAAATTCGAACAGAAATCCAAACTAATAATTCTCAGCTATTTTCTCTCAGCGAAAAAATTTCCCAATCCAAGAATTTTCTTGGCATAATGGAAGATAGAATGCCATCGGAAAAAGAAGAAGAATTAATTCAAACGTTACAATTCAATCAAAAGCTGCTAGACGACAAAGAATACAAAAATGAGCGTCAAAGGAATGAAATCCTTACCTTAGTAAAAGACGTCTCAATGAAGATTGAAGCAATAAAAGCAATCAAGACTATAAATGACCAGTTATTAGGATTTAAAACAGAATCAGACAATATAAGCAAATCTCTGAGAATGCTTGATGAAGAACGGATATCTCTGCAAACAAAGATCGCAGAAAGCAACAATAATCTTGATAGACTTTTCGATTCCAAGAGACATCTTTCCTCAGATCATCAAAGATATCTAAACGAATACAATGAAACTATAATTCAACTAGACAAAATAAATGCCCGTCTTAATCTGATGGCAGAAATGAGACAAAAACAGCGTCAAGAGTATGGCAATAGGCTCCCCGACGATGCCCTATTTAGAGTAAAGGAGACAGCCAAGAAAAAATTAGAGTCTGGCTCCAAACTGACTTTTGAGGAACTAAAACTACTATATAGCGAGAAAGGCCAATGAACAATGGTGTCTTTTGATTAAATCACGGTTTTAGCCTTTAAATTGCAAACAAACTAGGTAAAGTTCACTACTTTCTTGTCTGCTAGCGCGAGGTTTGCTCATAATAACCTCGTGAAAACCATTTTTCAGATCTAACTTTAGTTCATTTAGTAGTTCACCCTCAAAAGCTTTGAAAATCGCAGAGCCATTTTTCTTTAACACTTTTTGTGTAATAGTAAAAGCATTTCTTGTAAGTGATATCTGTCTAGCATGGTCAATATCCCAAATCCCACTTACATTTGGAGCAAGATCGGATAATACTACATCTGCTTTTGAATTCAGCAGCCTCAGTATACTATCAGTTATAGTAGGATCTTCAATATCATCACGCAAAATTATAGCTCCACTGATAGGCTCTATGTCCTGAATGTCGACGCCAACCACTTTGCCACTAGAACCAACCTCCTTTAGTATTACCTGTAACCAGCCTCCAGGGGCGCATCCAAAATCAATTACCTTATATGATGGCTTAAGAATACGATAAGACTTATTTAGCTGCTCTAGTTTATACGCCGACCTACTACGATATCCGTGGTCCTTTGCTAGCTTACGATAATAATCTCTTCTTGCATCAGAAAGCCTCATTCAGATTGTTCTTATCTCAAGATATATATTATAATTGTATTGATATATATACATATATCTCATTATGCAATACCTACAATACATGGCAACAATCTTTTTTTGGTTATCGATAATGAAAGTACAAAACAATTATTTATGAGTTAGTTGATACTAATATTATCGATGAGGTTGATTAATTGAAATTAAGTCATACCGAGATAGATGATTTGATTGATAAGACCTTTAAAGTTATAATTAGTAATGGAAAAGGCGGTATACTTCAGTCCAACTTATGGAAGGAGCTTGATATCACTAGCCGTGATGGTTCTCGTGCAGCTATACGACTTGAGAAACGCTCTCTAATTAGACGTGAGAAAATTCTTCAGGATGGACGATGGACATACAAACTGTTTGCTGTAAGGTTGCCGGTAGATATACAATGCATCGATCATGTACCGTGTTTAACTTGTCCAGTTGAGCATATGTGCTCTGTCGATTCAACATATAGTCCAAATAATTGCAATTTAATTGAAGATTGGACTTTACTTTCATTTGGCAATTCTAATAGAGTACTGCAAGAGCAATCATTAAAGGAATATGATGACATGCAACAAAATAAAATAAAAGAAAAGGAAATAATTATTAGAGAAATAAAGCCAACAACCCGGCGCA
>JBKPMB010000320.1:0-24230 GCA_046731995.1 Thermoproteota archaeon
TAGGGTTAAGTACAATAATAAGATTTAATTGAATTGTTTTGTATTCAACTCCTAATCTGTCATAATGCATGACTTGTTGATAATAAACATCACAATACACTATTATAACTTCCAGGCAGAAGGCCTTGAGAATGGAACAATCCAGTGTATAGGAAGGAGCAAAAGGAATAGTTTGAGCTGCATTGCCAGATAATAGCTTTAATGGAAGATTTTTTGTGATGGTATAGCTTTACCATAGTGAATAGCGATGATTTATGAGTCGCAACTGCACTAGAAACGATGACTATGAGTGATGCACGCAAGGGACTGCCTCTAACCAACTCTCGTATTGAGAAATATTTCCGCAATTAACATCGGCTCAGATTAGCCGTATCGCAGTACATGGACGTATACGCGCAGTACAGCCTGGTGAAGTGTTAATAGAGCAGGGAGATACAAATGTACCATTCTTTGTTGTCATAACAGGCGAAGTCGAAATCGTGCGTCCCTTCGGTGATTATGAGACCTTTGTGACTGTACATGGTTCTGGTCAATTCACAGGAGAGGTTAACATGCTCTCTGGCCGCCGGTCTTTAGTTCGGACGCGTGCTACAAAGCCGGGGGAAGTAATCGAACTGGATCACCAACAAATCCTAGGCCTGATACAGACTGACTCTGAGCTCAGTGATACACTAATGAGAGCTTTTATCCTGCGGAGAGTAGAGTTAATAGCTGCTGGTATTGGAGACATTGTACTCATCGGGTCAACACATTCTACCGGTACTTTGCGGATCAAAGAGTTTCTGATGCGCAATGGACACCCATATTCCTATGTAGATCTAGAACTTGATATGGAGGTACAGAATATGTTGGATAGTTTCCAAATTTCTGCCAGTGAAATACCAGTATTGATCTGTAGAGGTCAATTGGCGCTTCGGAATCCAAGTAATCAACAAATCGCAGATTGCCTTGGCTTCAATGAGTCTATCGACCAAATTCATGTGCACGATCTAGTAGTTATCGGAGCTGGTCCCTCAGGATTGGCGGCAGCGGTGTATGGCGCTTCAGAAGGACTAGATGTTATGGTACTGGAAATGGGTTCTCCCGGTGGTCAGGCTGGTTCAAGCTCAAGAATTGAAAATTATTTGGGATTTCCTACCGGCATAACCGGACAGGAGCTGGCATCTAGGGCGTATCTCCAGGCTCAAAAGTTCGGTGCACGTATGCTCACTGCAAAAGCTACACGACTTATCTGCGACAGCAAACCGTACTTTGTTGAACTTGAGAATGGGGCTCAAATTTCTACTCGCACTGTGGTGATTGCCACGGGTGCTCAATATCGAAAGCTACCATTGGAAAACATGTCCCGATTTGAAGGTGCAGGTGTATACCATGGGGCTACCTTTGTGGAAGCACAGTTGTGTGGAGGAGAAGAAGTAATTGTAGTTGGTGGAGGAAATTCAGCTGGCCAGGCTGCAGTGTTTCTGGCACAGACTACAAAACATGTACATATGCTAGTCAGGTCCACCGGTTTGGTTGCTACTATGTCGCGATACCTGATTCGTAGGATAGAGAATAGCCCTACGATCACATTACGACCACAAACTGAGATTGTAGCCGTAGAAGGAATAGACAATCACCTCAATTACGTTTATTGGCGTAACGGTAAAACAGGACAGACGGAAAAGCATGAAATCAGCCACATATTCGTTATGACAGGTGCTGATCCGAACACCAGTTGGCTTGATGGCTGCCTCCTACTAGACGATAAAGGCTTCATAAAGACAGGCCTTGATCTATCGCCTGAAAATCTGAGTGCTGCAGGATGGCCTCTTACACGTCAACCATACTTGCTTGAAACCAGTTTGCATGGTATTTTTGCGGTAGGTGATGTACGAGGCGGCAGCATCAAGCGTGTTGCATCTGCAGTGGGCGAAGGATCAATAGCAATCTCATTTGTTCATAAAGTACTCCAGGAATAGAAAACAAAATAAATACACAGCACTATTTCTCAGAATACTATGACCTTTGAATAAGTATACTGCTAATTGTTTTTCTCTTCAAAGCGATAAAACTTCAAAGCTAATCTAAAAGCATCAAATATGTCGTTGTATGATGTAGATTCTTTATCCAGCGTTCCATCATTATCAACAGCTGTTCTTAATGCTGTTACCATTTGTTTGCTTTAGTTGCATTGCAATTATTTGTTTGCTTTGTAATTATTATACATATCGGGATAATATAGCCATTTGAAAAAAACGTATGAGTAAATCCTAAACAGATTATAACTTCCTATCCATTTATGAAGCGGATCTGAAGCTTCTGGCTTACGTAGATTATCAAGGAAGTCTAAGATTTGTTCTTTGGTCATATCTTTGAATAACGTTTTGCCGGAGTAGATTGAAAGTCTAGATATTTTTTCGATGATGTCTATCCTGTAATTGTATGATGGGTTGATTTCCGACTTCATGGATATAATGTAGCTTGCTAAAGTCAGAGCATTTTCCTTCAGTGGTATTTTGTAAAACAAGTCATAATAATATGAACGCAGACCTTCACATGCTATTGCTATTTTTCTATCAAATAGTGTATCAGCAGCAGTGGTAGTAGAGGTAACAGCAACGACCATAGTTAATTGAACACGATCTCAAGTATATAATGATGTATTCTATACTCTATTACTTGTTGATCATGTAATTTTGAATTAATACATTAATTACCAGTATAATATTATTACAAAGCTGCTCGATAAGTTGTACGACTGCAGATGTCGAAAATGTAGCCCGGCCCAGATTCGAACTGGGGTCAAAGGCTCCAAAGGCCTCTATGCTTGGCCACTACATTCGGCGGAAATCTTATTCCTCCACCGGGCTTCCCCGGGCGTATTCTGTACGTCTTACTATCTTTATAATCTTACTCAGGATGCCTAAGAAATGAGATTATTTTCTCTGCTGGATCATCCATCTTATCAAGAATATGCTTAGCCTTCTTTTTTTGTTTTTGAACATAGGTCTTATCGATAATCATTTTCTTTGTTAATTTGATAAGAGTCTTAGATGAATTTGCCCTTTGTACTAAACCTGAAGAAACAAGATATCTTTCAACATAAAAGCGGATGGGAGCAATAGAAATAGTGGGCTTTCCAAGAAGTGATGCTTCAGCTGTCATTGTCCCACCAGCACCAACGAATACATCAGCTAATGAAATTAGCGATGTTCCATCAAATGTATGCTTTACAACATGAGCTTTTCCTTCGTATCTTTTTGCAATTTCTATTATCTGATCCGGATATCTACAGAGAATAATTAAATTAACTAACTCGTACAAATTGTCAACAAGTGCATCAATCATAGAAATTTTACTTTCAACTTTTTTATCTGCAATATATGAAGCCTTTGCTTCCTCTACTCTGATTAAAACAGTGTTTTTGCTACTGTCAAGATTTAACTTCTCAGTAACAATACTATCAGAGGGCAGTGGATTTCGCTTAATCCAAGCAGCAGGATCTAATGCTCGATATTTTGTTATACAATGTTTTGAAATTCCAAATCCGAGCCAAGCAGAATATGGGATAACCCAAGGGCAGAATAGATGATTCATGAGAGGGATTGTAAGTTTTGCAACAGACTCAGCATGCGGAGAGTCATTTATGCCAATATGTTTTATTCCTAATCCAAATGCAACTCTGGAGCCTTCTGGTGATGAAAATGTTACAGCTGTTTCTGGATCAAATTTCTTTATTATCTGTACCAGTTTAAATGTTCTATTTGCACTTTCATACAGTTTTTCATATTTCCCAGCTCCGCCATGTCTTCCAACAATTTTCAATTCTAGATGTTTGATTTTTGCTAGTTCAACGGCTTCTCTGTACTCCCTAGATGTGCATAATAGATCATGTCCTTCCTCCTGTAATGAGTCTATAATAGGTTTAAAAAACATTACTTGTTTTGGTGTTAGAATATCAAACCATACTTTCAATGATAATTAGTCGGCACATCATTATGGAAAAAACTTTTCTTTAACCAAGATTTAGATAGCCTGAGGATAGATCATAGAGATGCTTGGAGTGGAGGCTAAATACCAGCTTTGAGTTCGGAACTGTCATCATCGACAGCTACTGCTGTATACGGATTAAGTACAGAAGGATATCACATAGCATCCTCGATAGCACTCAAAGGTTCAAAAGTTTCCTTAATTGACGAATCAGCTAGAATGGCAATCAGATTGAAACCAGATATTGCACGCACATATCCTGATGTCAGATCGTTAATAGAAGATGAACCTTTACTTGCTCTTGAGCCGATTGATATCGCAATTAGTGATGCATCGCATGTCTTTTTTGCGCCAAGGATCAGAAAGGTAGGGCAAGATGTGAAGAGTGATGTTACATCAAAGTTCCGAGATGCAATTGGTTCCTTGAAAAAAGGAACATCAGTGATTTATAGCTTGCCTACAGGGATAGGAGGTAATCATGAAAACATCGCATTAATAGAACACATGACGGGCATGTCGGTGGGTAAGGATATTTTCTATTACTATATGCCGATAAATGGCCCAGCTAATTTATCATCTGCTTCTGAGATTCTTGTGGGTTCTTTCAAATCCAGACTAGACACACAGATGTCAAAAATGCTCTCTGAACAGGATGTTATGCACAAACTAAATTTTGTCGATATAAAGTCTGCAGAGATTGTGTATTGTATTAAAGTCTTGAGGTATTATACTAGCATGGCTAGCGTTCTAGAAGTCTGTAAGCATGTTAAGAACAGTGAGATGACTAGCAGATTAATACATGACGCATTTAGAGACATCTATATAGACGATATAGCAAATGGCCTGTACGATCTTAGAGCCATAGGGTCTTCGCTCGGTGGGGCTGGACCGTTAATGTATCTTGTTAACGGTACGATCAAGAGTATAGAAGGTTATATCAAACATGTACTAGATGAAATCCGGAGCATGTTAAAGAAACGCGATTTGAAGGCAAGTCGCACGAAGGTATCTATTGCATGGACACTAGATCCTAATGAAATGAGGGGAGACAAAATAGAATTACTCTCTTTACTCGAAACAAAACTGAAAGATTATATAGGTGATGTTGAGCCTCAACAAAGTGCAGATTTCAATCCATATCCTACAGACAAAACCATGATCGTTGTGGCATGTACCAGAAACGATGCTATGAGAATCTTATCGAAAGATAAACAAACCATGGACTTTATTTTGATGAAGGCAAATCCCACATGCGAGACTATCGGTTGACAATAAAGTAAATTATGCGGGATAAATTCTGCGTTATTAAAAAGTTGCACTTAGGCCAGTGAAAATTAGCTAAACCATATAATGCATATTGAGCCTTCTGTTGCTGTAATATTCACAAATTTACTCTATAATCAATATAGTCTAGACCCAATCATTATATTGTCTTTGCTTTCTGTTTCCATCTACTACATAAGCGAAGTACCGTGTATTTACATATTAACTAATTGTTGCGATGAAAGTAATATAATTGACCTTGTTAGTTTAGAACATATTCAAGTATTAGATCTATATTCTCTAGATATGCCATGGATTGCCTTCATTTATAACTTTAGATGGTATTTTATTATGCCATTTATGAAGGAAGTCGATATCCTTTTGCTTTTCACGAAGTTCGTCTGGCAACAACACTGGTATCTCTTCAATAATTGGATAGAATCGGTAACATTTATTACAAAATAAAACACCATCAGTTATGATAGCGTCTTCATTATCCTTATCCTCTTTGATATTAATCTCAAATAACTCTAATGGATAATGCTTATCAATAGGACATGCAAGTAATTCAAGCATAGATTTTTTCATATGATTAGTTCAAATCCAGATATATCGGAGATCCGGTATCGTTAGATAAAAGCGCTGCTTCTGCCACTTTAGTAACATTGGTGGCGTCCAGGGCGGATATGACTGGTCTGCTAATTTTTCCATCTATAGCATCCAAGAAACTCTTCAATTCTAAAGCGAGAGGCTCATGATATTTCAGTCGACGAGGAACAATTGTAGCTTCCCCATGATCAATTTTAATTTCCTGAGTAATAAAATCTCCAGTGATTAATCCATCAGTACATACAGCAGTGAATCTTCTAACTTTGTTAGGAGTAATCCAATTTGATGCAATAATTGCTACCTTCTGATCTTCAAATCCAAGCATAATAGTTGCAAAGTCTTCGTATAGATGAAATTTCTTTCCGGCTCTAGCAAAAATAACATGCGGTCTTGAATTAAATAGAAACATTGCAGTATCAATATCGTGAACTGATGTGTCGTAAATTATACCAACATCCTTAATATGCAGTGGCATTCTATTCTCGCGATGAAATTCCAACATTAATAAATCTCCATATGTCTTGTTCTCTATAATTCGCTTTATGTCTTGAACTGCAGGATTAAACCTTTCTATATAGCCTGATGTTAGAATCAGTTTTTTCTTTTCTGATACAGCCATCATCTCTTCACATTCTTTAGAAGAAAAAGATAATGGCTTTTCAACAAAAACATTAATTCCCATTTCCATTATTTTTTTTGCTACCGAGAAGTGAGTTTTCGTAGGCGTACAGACAAGGCATGCATCTAATTTTCTTTCATTATCGAGCATTTCATCAATAGAGTAGTATGATCTTACATTATACTTGTCAGCTATTTCTTTAGCTAGGTTTTCATTCACATCACAGATAGCTACTAAAACACCTAGATCATGAAGAACCCTTGCATGGTTCTTTCCCCATCCACCAACTCCGATTATAGCTAGTCTAAGGCTAGATTCTATAGGTGCCATACCGGAGTTAACCAATGCAAATATTCTTTAACTTCCCCACATACAACTTTAGTATACATTTTCCGAATCTCTCTCGTTACTGATCCTTCTCGTCCATTACCTATTTGAATGCCGTCAATATTTGTGATAGCAATAATCTCAGCTGCAGTACCAGTTAGAAACAATTCATCTGCCATATATAGCTCAGTACGTGTGATTGGACGCTCTGCTAGAGCATATCCTAAATTTCTTGCAATAGTCATAGCAGAATCTCTAGTAATCCCTTCTAATGCTGAATCTGCTGTAAATGGGGTATAAATTTTGTTATTTCTAATCATGAAAATATTTTCTCCTGACGCCTCGCTGACATTTCCTTCCTTATCCAACAAAATCGATTCATCATATCCATTGCGTCTACTTTCTTGTGTAGCGAGTATTGAATTAAGATAGTTTCCAGCGGCTTTTGCCATAGGCGGAATAGTAATGTCATGAATTCTACGCCAAGAAGAGACACATGCTTTGATTCCTTCGCCTTTAAAGTACTTGGTAAACGGAAAAATTATAATAACTGTGTGGGTTGGCGAGTCTATTGTAACATTAAGATCAATTCCATGCACTCCTACAAATGTCAATGGTCGTATATAGCATGATTCTCTAAGATTGATCCTTTTGATTAAATCAACTGTAGCTTGACACAGATCTTTCACAGAGTAATCTAAAGCAAACGAATAGATTTTTGCAGAACGGTGAAGTCTTTCCATGTGCTCTTGTAATCTAAAGACATAAAGATTATTATTTGCGAAGTATGCACGTATCCCTTCGAAGACAGATGTACCATAATGTAAAACATGACTCGTAACAGGAGTTGTTGCTTCCTCCCATTTTACAAATTTACCATCAAACCAGATAAATTCTGCCCCCTTTATCTTCATTTAAATGAAAGTCACTTTTATGGCTTATAAAAAGCTTGTAAACTAAACTAAACAAAGCCGTTTTTAGGAAATTTTGTTCCCATTACTCTTATTGTTAGGTCTGGAGATTTAGCAAATTTTTGTATTATATTCCAATTGTCTTTTATTATATCAATAACTTTTTTTGGTACTTTATCCTGCCAAGCGAATATTTCAGGTGTTACTCTTTGCTTTGAGTTCTCTAGAATTACTTGTGTATAGAGCATTTCTTTCACACTAGAAGAGGAAAAACTCAGACGGTTTCCGCCAATGGGATGAAGTCTATACATACTTAACACAATTCTTTCTACCCTATCTCCGCTGTAGGAAACGAATGTTTCTTCCTTAATACTTGTTAATATTTGTCGTCGTAGAAGCCAAGAGTATGGAGAAATTAAAGGTGGCACATATTTTATAAATGGGGAATAGAATACATAGTCTGGCAAGACTATAACTCTGCTGCTATTACTAAATACAGACTCTATCATTGCTTTTCTAACGTGGTACGGAAAAGGGAAGCTTCTCGTGTTAATTTCTGTGTTCTTGTTAAGAAATCTTACAGGGAAGACATATACATTCTTACAATCTCTCAGTAGAGAGGATATGATATCTTCATGTGCAATTGTTAATGGGTTTAGGTGTCCAAGATATACAGCAGCATGGCTTCCCATATCTAAGTCGAAAATTAAGCATATATATACATATATATAACAAAAAGATATCGGAGAGCCCTTATGAGCTTCTCTTTATTTCGATTTCAATCGTAGAAACGTTTCGTGTTCTACCATCTTCTGATTGAACAGTCTCGGAACCAATTCTTACATCACCTATCTTGTATCCTGCATTCTCCATTCTTTTTAAGATAATCTGCGAAACGTCTACCGCTCTTCCTATGCTCAAACCTCTTGCCTTAATTGTCACAGAAGGCTGATTAGCCAGTTGAATGAGTGTTGATGTAACATATGCCATCAGAGGTTTCTTTCCTATATATATAGCATCATGAGTTCCCTCTTTCTGTACTTGTTGATTCTGTTGTGGTTGTGCTTCCGACATAAGGGTGGTAACGCTTTAGGATAATTTAAATCTAGAAGATATCAAACACATATGCATACTATGTAATAACCATATCAAAAGCTCCTCGATCAGTTTGCTTAGGTTTACTAAGACTGTAATAACTGCTCATTCTTACAGATAAGCATGTAATGATTATATCTAGCAATGCTATAATTTTGCCTTTGTAAAAGACAATGAAAAGATCGGTATCCAAATAAGTTTAGAGATATTTAACAGATAATGAATCATAATAATCTTTGACAAAAAAAGTAGTACAATTATAAATTAACCAACTGTTTTTTGACAGGCTTAATGGTAATGATAATGGCAGTCCCAAACCCATTAATATAAACTTTACGAAAAATTAAGCTGCTTGTGATCCTTTATTGTGATACCTAGCACATACCTTTCATCATTGTATGTATTACAATCATTATTAGAATTTTTGAATAATTTGTAATAATTATATTTGTGCATGCCAAATATTGTATCTTCCTAATTAAGATAATATTTAAACTATATTCAATGAATATATACCTATCAAGTCAATGTTAGTGATTTAAATCAGTGGGATCGGCCGGATTTGAACCGGCGGCCTCCAGCGCCCGAGGCTGGCATCATACCAAGCTAGACAACGATCCCTACCATTTTGGGATATCTAAATGAACATTAAGAATACACAGATTGATAAGATTTATTTGTCTGCTTATTTGTTTTCAACTTATGTACATCTCATATTTATAGTGATATTTTGGCTAAAGAGAACATATACAACCCTATATAGCCATAATCGGCCAGAGAGTGCATACACCCGAATTATACATAGTAAATCGTAATAGTCAGTTAAATTGGATGCAAAATATGATATGGATATTACAGATTTTGCATTACAAATCCATAAAAAATAAGGTGAATTTTTATCTCCTAATGTGGTCATCATATTGACAAAGCTTTAGCACATCATTCTATAATGTATGATGTTCATCATTAACAGGGTGTCCAGTTATGGAAATAAAGTTACTTGTACATAACAGGTAAAACTAGCAAATACATACAACATTAATTTCGTTAATCTTGAACACACCAAAGAATACATTGCAAATCAAATCGATCATATGCATGCACAATGTTACGAAATACCAATAGCTTTGATATGAACATTAAGAAAATTGTCTTAGAAAATCTAAAAGTGTGCTCTTAGTAATACATAAGATAATGACCACAATGGTTAAAGTTGGCGCTATGAAAGACAGAAAGATCAAAGTGAGTCAAAATCAATCAACAACTTTTCTTTGGGAAGGGGAGAATGTTTTTTCCACTCCTTCAATGATATCAGAAATGGAGGAGACTTGTAGACTTCTTCTTAAGGAGCAATTCATATCAGAAGAACAGTTCGATTCTGTCGGAACGTTTGTAGAAGTTAAGCATTTGGCAGTTACCCCCGTAGGGGCAGAAGTTCTTCTCAAAGCTAAAGTATATTCAGTAAATGGTAGAAGAGTTATGTTTGAAGTAGAAGCATCAGACAATATAGAAAAAATCGGCGAGGGAAGACATGAACGCGCGATAATTGATATAGACAGATTTAGAAGTAGGTTTGAGGAAAAGAAGAAAAATTTAGGAATAATATAACGTGTAAAACTATAAAAGAGGCATAAGAAAACATGTAATATTCTACTAGGTGATAAGTGAAATGTCATCGATTCAACAAGCTACAGCTGGCGGAATGCCAGTATTGATTTTGAAAGAAGGAACTAAGGAAAGCAAGGGAAAGGAAGCGCAGAAAAACAATGTTACCGCGGCTAAACTAATTGCAGAACTTGTCAAGACTAGTCTTGGTCCTAGAGGCATGGACAAAATGCTGGTAGACACTCTTGGTGACGTTACAATTACAAATGATGGTGCGACTATTTTGAAGGAAATTGATGTCCAACATCCAGCAGCAAAGATGATGGTTGAAGTCGCCAAATCAGTAGATAATGAAGTAGGTGATGGAACAACATCTTCTGTGGTTCTTGCAGGCTCATTACTACAGCAAGCCGAAGATTTAGTTAGCAAGGATGTTCATCCATCTGTAATAGTAGATGGGTATACAGCCGCCTCTGAACAGGCTCTGAAATTATTGCAAAAGATCGCAATCAAAGTAGACGTAAATGATAAGGAGCGGTTGCAAAAGATTAGTAGGACTAGCATGGATTCAAAACTAGTTTCTGAAGACAGCCCTATATTAAGTCAGATCGTAGTTGATGCAGCAAAACAAGTGGTTGAGAGAATTGGGAATGATGACGATTTTAAAGTCGATCTTGACAATATTAAGGTAGAGAAGAAAGCAGGCGGATCCATGTCCGACACGAAGCTGATAAAAGGTATTGTACTAGACAAAGAAGTTGTTCATGCCGGTATGCCAAAGGCAGTAAAGGACGCCAAAATAGCATTGCTCAATTCTGCTCTTGAAATTGAAAAAACCGAAATGAGTGCAGAGATTCGTATTAATGAGCCCCAGCAAATGCAAATGTTCCTCAATGAAGAGAACAAGATGCTAAAGTCCATGGTTGACAAAGTAGTATCCGCTGGTGCTAATGTAGTATTATGTCAGAAAGGTATTGATGATATAGCACAGCATTATTTTGCCAAGGGAGGTGTGATGGCAGTAAGACGTGTAAAGGAAAGCGATATGTTCAAACTTTCAAAGGCTACTGGAGCAAGAATAATAAACAATCTAGACGACCTGACAGATAAGGATCTTGGTTCTGCTAATTTAGTAGAAGAACGGAAAGTCGAGACAGACAAATGGGTATTCATCGAAGGATGCAAGAATCCAAAAGCAGTTTCTATACTTATAAGAGGTGGCTCACAAAGAGTGGTTGATGAAGCCGACCGCTCGGTACATGATGCATTAATGGTAACTAAAGATGTACTTGAGAGGCCTGAAATAGTGGCAGGCGGTGGGGCTCCTGAAGCATATATCGCAAATGAATTGAGGCAGTGGTCAGGAAATATGGAGGGAAGAGCACAATTAGCAGTTCAGAAGTTTGCAGATGCGCTTGATTCTATTCCATTAGCTTTAGCAGAAAATGCAGGAATGGATCCTATTGACACCATGACAGAATTAAGAGCAAAACAAAGCAAGGGCTCAAAATGGACTGGAGTTGATGTAAGAAACACAGTAGTTGCTGACATGTTCAAACAAAATGTGTTAGAACCAGTTGTAGTCAAGCAACAAATCATAAAGTCTGCCACCGAGGCTGCTTGTATGATATTGAGAATAGACGACGTAATTGCTGCAAGCAAGTCTAAAGCTCCCCCAATGCCTCCAGGAGGAGGCGGTATGGGCGGTATGGGCGGTATGGGCGGTATGGGCGGTATGGGCGGTATGGGCGGTATGGACATGGAATAAATATATAATTCGCCTCTTTATTTTTTGAAAATAAGGATAGTACAAATATCCTCATGGTTATGTTATAATGCTAATTTTTCTATTAGAGCGGATCTTACCACAAGTAGATCTAATATAATAGATAGAGATTAATTTCGTAATATACAATGGTAGAAACTTGGTTGGCTTGGCTAAACATTTAGAACTTGATTAGTGATAATGGAACACTCTATTAAGAACTTCCATTTAATTGTAGCAATGGAGTTTGTAGATTGGTTTCCTTATTACCAGAGCATTAGACAGCAATTCGAATATAGCACTCAGAAAGATCAGGAAGCGGCAAATATCCTATCTAAAATGATAAAGAGAAAGGCCTTAGATAAGAAAGTGCTACAAAGGAAAATTGCAGGAAAACAAGTAATGGTCATAGGATCCGGTCCAGGTTTGGATAGGAATCTTGAATTTATAAAAAAGAATAGAACATTAACAAAAATAGTTGCAAATGGAGCAGTTCAAGTTCTAATTGAAGGAAGAATAAAGCCCGACATCGTCGTTACAGACTTAGACGGCAATCCCTCATTTTTACAAAAGGCAGAGAAGCTGGGAGCAACAATAGTAGTCCATGCTCATGGAGATAACGTAGTAATGCTCAAAAAATTAGTACCAAAATTCAGGCATGTTGTTGGGTCCACGCAAGTGATGCCTGTTGAAAAGGTCTATAATTTTGGGGGTTTTACTGACGGTGACAGATGTGTTTTTTTGGCAGATGAGTTTGCGGCTAAGGAAATTATCCTTGTAGGAATGGAATTTGGACATCCTATTAACAGATATTCAGCAGAAATTGTAAAGAACGAGTACTTAAAAAATGAAAAAATGAAAGTGGCCAGAAAGTTGTTAGAGATGCTCGCGAAGAGAGGATCCAGGTCAAACCTGTTTGACACGTCCACAAGACCAATTAAAGGCTTCAAACGTTTCATAATCAATGAAGAGACAAGGACTTGATTTGTCAATGTATGATGGATAAGTTAACTGATGTAACAGATAGATTTTTCCGGAGCTTTACCAGCAATAGCACCATCAGAATTTAATATTGATAGTAAGTACATGAACCATCATCATCGTTCAACAATGGAATTTAATTTGTATTAGATAATCATTATTACTACTATTATAGTAAATATGAAAAATTATTATATTATTATGTAAAAGATTGATTGCACATGTCCAGCTATTCAGAAGACGACGTCAGACGTGCTGCCGAAATACGCGAATGGCTTGTCAAGCAAATTTCTGACAAGGAAGATGAAGTTGAAAAATTACGTCTTACTCTTTCACTAATAGATAATCTGCTAAAACATGGTAGCTTTAAGGCTGCTTCCGCTCTTAGCACTCCATATACTTTATCACCTATAGCCCAAAGCACTAACATTTCTGGGAAGATATCTACTACCCCCACAAATCAGCAGAGAAGAGATACGATGAGGAATGACATTGAAGAAAGTATTCTCCCTGAACAGCAACAATCACAAGAAACGGAATACATAGAATCCAGATCGTTAAACCGGCTTAAAGATAATCTATTATTAGCACATGTCGAAATATATAGAAACACTGTGGAAATTTCCCCCGCAGAAGGAATTAATCTCAACGTTAATACTCCACCTTTCAAGTCATTTTTTCTAAATAGAATTTTGGAAGGAATGAAAATGAAAGATACTGAAAAACTAAGTAACGGACAAATCAAGGAATCGGAATTGCTCAGTTACAATGTCAAAGAAGATTCTAACGGTTTGATTAAGGGGATTATTATTAATAACTATAGAGAGAATGAACGGCTAAATGAGATATTCAATACTTGTGCATGGGTCTTTACAAGGATGATGGAAAAGGTCGGCAGATAAAAATATAGTATGGACAAGATAATAGTTCTGGATTTTGGTTCTCAATATAGTCATTTAATATGTAGAAGAATACGGGAGGGAAATGTATACTGTGAACTTTTACCATATAATACCCCAGCTGAAGTAATTAAAGAAATGGATCCAAAGGGAATAATTCTCTCCGGCGGGCCTGCAAGCGTATATTCGAAAGGTTCACCGAAACCAGACGAGAAGATCTTCCAGATGGGGTTTCCAATTTTAGGAATATGTTATGGTCATCAGATAATTGTAAATAATTTCGGAGGTAAAGTCAAAAGAGCAACAGATAGAGAATACGGTCATGCGGATTTGGTTATTGATGATAAAACCGACCTGTTTAATCAAATGAATGATAAAATCAAATGTTGGATGAGTCATGGAGATGCCATAGAGAAACTGCCTGAGGGATTTAAAGTATTGGCACATACGAACAGCTCGTTCTCTGCTGCAATAGGTAACCAGAAAAGTAAGTTTTACGGACTGCAATTTCATCCAGAAGTAGTGCATACAGACAAAGGGATTCAAGTTTTGAAGAATTTTTCTCACAAGATAAGCAAAGCAAAACCTAATTGGAACATGGAAAGCTTTGTAGAGCTAGCAATTAACAATATTAGAGAGACCGTTAAGAATGACAGAGTGCTTTGTGCAGTAAGTGGTGGGATCGATTCTACTACTGTTGCAGCACTATTGCATAAAGCTATAGGTGATAATTTGCAATGTGTGTTTGTTAATCATGGGTTGTTGAGACAAGATGAAGAAAAGATGGTCATCCAACTTTTCAGAGATCGGTTGGACATACAGGTAATTTATATTGACGCAGAAAAACAATTTCTTCATAGGCTAAAAGGGGTGAATGATCCTGAGGAGAAACGCAAGATTATAGGCGAGGAATTTGCAAATGTATTTGTTGACGTTGGAAAAAAAAATGGACCATTCCAGTGGCTTGCACAGGGAACACTCTATCCAGATGTAATTGAAAGTGGGGTTTCAAAGGGTCCAGCAGCGATTATTAAGACGCATCATAATGTAGGCGGTCTTCCAAAATGGTTTAATTTAAAAGTGTTAGAGCCACTGAGTAGTTTATACAAGGATGAAGTCAGAAAAGTTGCAAAATTACTCAGTATTCCGGATAAATTCTTAAAAAGACACCCTTATCCTGGCCCTGGTCTGGCAGTTAGAATAATTGGGGAAGTCACTGAAGAAAAGATACGTATTGCTAGAGATGCGAGTAAAATAGTTGAAGAGGAATTGGACATTGCAGGATTATATGATAAGGTATGGCAAGCATATGCTGCAGTAGGAGATGACAGGGCAGTTGGAGTTCTTGGTGATGAGCGTGTTTATGGCAGGATTGTTATAATCCGAGTAATAAATTCAATAGATGCAATGACTGCAGATTGGACTAGACTACCTCATACGCTAATTGAAAAAATTAGCAATAGAATCACTAATGAGGTTGAAGGAATAACATGGGTTACATATGCTGTTTCAAGTAAGCCACCTGCAACGATAGAACCACAATAAAAATTTATTCATACAAAGGATTTACATTATCTGCTTACGCAGCCTCATCTATTATACCTGTCCTTTGATTTTTCCTAATACCAGCCAAGCATAATCTTAAACTTAACATATAAAAATATGAGATAGCGAATTAGAACATATACCTTATTTTTACTCAGCCTCCTTATCCTCATTAGTCTATATTTTATAAATGACACGTTATACTGCTGATTTTATCCTTTAACGATCTGTATTAACCAATCTATTCATTTGCTTTTGCTGCTCAACTAGTATAGTTACTTCGAACTATGCAGTGGCATTATTCAGGCAAATCTCATTAGTTAATTAGAAAAGCTACTCTTTTCTCCTTTTTGCACGAAACTTTTGCCGAAGACCCCATGAGTGACCCTTATTAGGTATAAGAAAAGCATAGAGACATTTGAACGTTAATATAAATGATCATAATATGATATATATATACGACATTATTGAAGTTGTAGATGTGAAATTTCCAAAAGGATAGACAATTGTAATTTTTTGCTACACAAAAAAAGAGATGGTTAAATAAGATTTACTACAATATGTATTTACATATCGATTCGTTCTAGCAGGTCAAGTACGCCTTTAAAATCGGCTGGTTCTGCCAAAGCATTTCGTATATACAGCGATACATATGCATTAGAAAACATCAATCGTTCCTTAGTGTCTAATCCAGCTAGATGACCTAAAATATCGGCGGCATCCCAAGAGTCACCTGCACCAGTCAGAGTTTTCGGTTCAACTTTGATTGCGTTGGCAAATGATGTTTCTTTGCCGTTGGACCATGCAGCACCTATTCTTGTATGTAGATCAATACTTACTCCGACTTTTTCTGCAAGTTTAGCTGCAGCATTTTTCACATCTACAGAGTCATAATTGTTCGATGGTATCAAAGGATCAAATCCTACAGCCTTGGCAAGAGAGTTGCATTCATTTTCATTTATACTCAGAATGTCAATGATATTGCCGATTTTTGTTAACGAGTCTAAAAATTCTTGTCTTCTAGTTTCAATATCGGCTGGATCAATGAAGTGAAGAGATTTTGGCGAGCTTTTAAAAACATGTTCTGTTAGTCGAGTTCCACTTGAATTGCTGGCCCAGTTGACAACAGCCACTGCATCAGCGTTTCTTAATATTCTGAGATCATCTTCAGAATTAATCCGCTCAGGTCCAAAATTTATATTATCTCCTGTATCACTTAACATTACATTTGCTTTAAAACCTTGCTCATTGATAAATTCAAATGATGTGGTAAGACCATGCTTTCCATCTGCAATTCTAAGATTTACTTTTTCGCCAAATTTTGAAAATATATGTATAAGTACCGCTGTACCAATTTTGTCCGAGATTGTGAAAAGATTGACCTTAGCGCCTAGTTGTGCTAAACAGTATGCAATATTTACTGCATTACCTCCCTTAATATCTACAGTAGGCATGTTACGTATACTGCCACCACCAAACTTGGCTTTTTGATTTAACGCATCCATAAAGTCTTCTTTTGATCTTAGTTTTATGATACGATCGATGAAGAAATCAGGCATTACAACAATAGGATTCATGTAAGAAAAGTAGCTTTGAATTTTCTCTGAAATCGAAGATTTAATTTTACAACACCTTAGATAGATTGCTGATTATTATCACATTATCATCATTTATAGTGTGCTTACACCTACTTAAGCTTCAGCAATACATTATGCTATACTATCATTAGCATTGCACATCTAAAATAGATCTTATGAATAGGTCTTTATCATAAGCATTGCAATCTAATATTATAATGATAACATTATTCCATGGGAATATGAATAGTGGGAGATGTATAAGTATATATCTTAATTAAATATAATAATTTAAGATTGCTGTTGTTATGCTCTGCTGAAAGAGAAGTCCTGACGCATTATATATTTTTATTTAACACATATTAATTTTTTATTACGTCATTGATGTTGAGTATGTGTATATATACTTCCTCAACTGCATTGGTAGCTGGAAAAGAATGTACGTGCACATGAATAGATTAAAGTTAGCAGTGGGTGATAACAATGTCTGAGAATACCAATGCGATAATTAATGCATCAATAACCTTTGGCGATGTAAAGGTTCAGTTCAATGGTTCTGCAGAATCAGTGCTAATTTCTATTATCAACTTTCTAACAAAACACATTCCAACCTTAGATTTGGCAAAGAAAATTTCCTTGAACTATGCAGTTACTGATCTCATTGAAACGTATTCGAGCATGATTAAAATTACTCCTGAAGGGCCTAGAGTGATTATTTCTGATCTGTATGAACTCGGAATAAAAAAAATATCTGATAAAGAGATGGTCGCATTAGAATTAATTGCATCAAAAATTGCCAAAGATCTTGGGAAGATTTCCAATGATGCGATGCAGGCATCAGAAATTCAGTCTACTACAGCACTCAATCCTAAATCTGTTAGCTCAAGACTCTCTGAATTAGTAAAGGCAGGTTACGTAGTAAGAGACAATACAAGGGACGGAGCGGGATCCACAGTAGTCTATAGAATTACCACTTCCGGAATCCACTGGTTAACCTCTACTATGATTAAAAGAATAAAATCACCATCGATGACATCATCATCATCCTCCTCATCGATACCACAACCATAACAAATACTCAATCATAAGGGAGATCCAGAATATGGTTTCTTCTGAAGATATCTATAATTCCTCATTGTTCCAACCCTAGTAAGAATACCCTCTCTTACCATGTCTGTTAGTGAATGTGACACAGCGGTCCTGTCATAATTATATCCAAGCCTTGATAGCTCCTCATGAACTTCTCCCAAAAGCTTTTCTGCTACAAAATATCCTTCATACCATAATTTTTCTAGTAGGCCTCTACATGTAGCCCCTGCTTTTGGCATTTCCCTACGCTGTGGCTCCATTGAATTTTGGGTTCCTTCTTGATAAGAGACACCTGAATTAATTTGTAGTTTCAAAGAATTAATTTCCTTTTGGAATTCAGCAATCTGATCATTCAAGCCCTGGATAAGAGTTGTAGATGTATCAAGACCGGAAAGAACATCTTCCACTACTTGTTTAACCTTGCTCTCCAAACAGGTTATTTCGACCTCCCAGTCGCGATGCCTCAGCTTAATTTTAACTTCATTGGGGGGAGGTGCGAGTGATTCACTCAATGAAATCCTACATCTGTCCATAGGCTTTGCTTGATAAATTTGTTGCTGACCATATTGATCATGTTGCGCAACATTAATAAGTAATCAAGAGATTATATTGTTGATCAACATGACTGCGCAATTAAATATTCAGCCTGATAGAATTAACTTTGGTGAATTTGAACGTGCTTTTGATCGATCTTTAGGACAATGCTTGTCGTCTCGTCTGGAAGAGTTACTTAAGGGTAAAAAAATTATCTTTAGTTCAGAAGATAAGAACCTTATTCCAGTCGATGGATGGGGAATTAGGAATATTCCTTACTGTATAACACCTGTAACAACCATTCAGCCAAAGGCAGATTATACAACTATATGTGCAATGGATTCTAGCACAATCCAACTTGCTGAAACTGAAGATGGCTCTTTATATGGAGTGAAAAGCGGAGTTGTACTTTCTGTTGGAGCTAACGCGCTAATTCACTTTAAAATTGGTCCTATTTTATTTTATCTAAGTGAAGAAACTATTGGCCATTCTCAGCTTGATCATAGACTAGCAAAGCTTATCCTAATTGATAGTGACTTTGCAAAACGGTTAATCAGAATCCGTGTTGAAAGAGTGATTCAAATGGAGCTTTCAAGCAACTTCAGTAAATCAGTAATCCTCATCGATGGGTCATTAAAGTCATCTCTTTTTGAGCAAAAAAAACAGGGTATTAAAAATGTAGCTGAAAACTGCATTCTAAGGAAAAATTCTATGATTGGGATAAGCAAAAGTAGCAAACTTAGGATCATCGATAGAATTTCCACCCCTCTTGCAAAGATTCAAGGACCGGCGTACATGGATGTCAATCTGATAATTAGAAGTCTGGTTCGAAATACTGTTGGTGACAATCTTATAGCAAAATTTGGTACCCATAATAGCCCCATATTAAGAGTGGATGTTGTTTCTGGTAACTCCGATAAAGATGAAGCCCTTGGAAAATTGTTGGGTAACGACTCAATAGCATGTGGATATCCTGAAACACTACGACTTGCACACCATGTTTCAACTTTTTCTTCCACCGAGATATCTTGTCTTAGGGGTCATGTATTAAGTAACTATGATGTGACAGAGCTTGCATCCGAAGACATCCGCAAAACTTTACTAGGCTCTATCACGGTATGAGGATCTTATCTAAAGACGGTAATGAACTGATCATGCTAGCAATGAAGACGGATATTGCCAGCAAGGGTGACTATTTGATTATTGAGGATGAAAAGTCAAAAAGAAAGATGATCGTTCAGATCTACGATGAAGAATACCTTTCTTCCCAAGCTTTAATTGAAGATATTGTGAAGGATGAAGTTGTAACAGCATCAAGCATAGAAAATTTACATGATCCGCTCAATATTGGAAATATATCTAAGATTATCAGAGATGCAAGAGTATTCCGAGTTAAAATAAGGGCTACCATAGATTTATCAGGTAAATTATCAAGTGATGTAACATGGCTACCATCAAGGGTATATTCCAATGTAAGAAGATTAAGCATTTCCGAGTTGGATATATTCATTGAAAGAAAAGGAGTTTTTCCTATTCCCATAGGCAAAGCTAGAGGAGATAATGAAAATTTTGAAGTCTATGCAGAAGATCTAGACGGTAGATTAAACATCATTACCGGAAAAAAAGAATCTGGCAAATCTCATCTTTCAAAGATCCTTGTTAAAACACTAGTCCAACATGGAGCATTTGTCATTGTATTTGATTTAAATAATGAATACGGAGGCCTTGCTTGGAATAGTGATGGCTCTCCATCTTCAGTTCATGAACAAATAATGGTGCTTGAGCCAGGATATGGATTAAGATTCTCACTCGCTTACTGTGGCAAATCTGTCATGTATAACATGCTTAAAAATGCGCTTGATATGCCAACCGCCTCCTTACGTGAATTCTTTAGGATCTGGGATTATCTTGAAAAGAAGCAAACATTAGAGGTTGAAGCAATTGGTAATGCAATAAATACATGGAACATTAATGAGCTTGTACGGGATGCGCTTATATCAAGATACCATGTAATTCAGTCATCCCGTTTATTTTCAAATAGTCGAAACGAGGATGGCATAAAGTTTGAAGATGTTATCTCAAAAGAGCGTAAAGGGACTGCAATAATAATTAGCATGGGAAAATCAACAGCTATTGCAAGAAGAATGATCGTAGAACTGGTTCTAAGCAAACTAGTTGACTTGCTTGAGAAGATGGTAATTCCTCCCATCTTTTTGTTCGCTGAGGAAGCTCATCTGTATGTTAGAGACACGTATTGGGAGGATATTATCACGAGAATGAGACATTTTGGAATCTATACAACATTCATTACCAATCAACCCGATGCCATAGGCGATATAATATATCGTCAAGTGGACAACATATTTCTGTTCAACTTTACCAATGATACAGATTTGGACAAAATCTCCAAAGTCTCGTTGGCTGATAACGAGACGATACGCTCAATTGTCAGGACGTTGCCGCAACGTTATTGCTTGTCTATTGGAAAGGTCGTATATGATTTGCCAATAGTTGTGAAAACAGCACCGGCAGAAGTACTAACACTTGGAGAGACTAAAAAATTCTTCGCATAGATATCTACCATCATATTGCTGACCAGCAGATGGAATTGTATTATCAATATTTTATACTACGGCTGTTTGGCCACGTTTCTTTGTACCTATATCAACTGCCTCATTTATTTGTGAAATAAAAATTTTCCCATCGCCTGCGGAACCTGTGCTCACCGTATCCACTATAGTTTTGATGACTTTATCTACATCAGAGTCTTCAACTATTATGACGATATCAGACCTAACTGAAAATTCTGAGGTATACCTTCCAGTTCCTCGGCCAGTTTCGACCACTGGTTTTTCTCCTTTTCCCCTGCCTTTTGCGTCAAGAATAGTGCATCCACCGACTCCGGCATTCTTCAAAGCCTCATTTACGGCTAAGACTTTCTCGCTAGCTACAATAGCTTCTATGCGTTTCATGTTTTGCTATAAAAAGACCCTTATAAATAAGGCTTTCAAGTAACTTCAATATTATATTTATGTTAATTTTATAATTCGAGCCATTAAGTAAGGTCATAAGCAGCGATTTAATTGAATTACGATGTTTAAGTCATACCCGCAGCCATATCTGTTAGCTATTGATACAGCAAAATCACCTATATCGGGTTTCGAGTTACATTAATTATAGAGATAAAAAACACTTTCGGAACTAGTAAATACTAGGATAACAATCATATCGTATATATGCATATGAATAAATTAGAACTTAAAAACAGAAGCAAAGTTGATATCATTTATGATATACTTGCTTCTGCTGTTGATGGTGGGGTAAAAAAAACACACATCATGTATAAAGCTAATTTAAGTTCAGAACAAATGAAATTCTATTTTCATACTCTTGTTACCCACAGTCTGTTGACTAGTGATAGAGACAGTGAAGATAACTTAATTTATAAAACTACACACAAAGGTGTAAAATTCCTGCAGTGTTGTATACAAATAAAGTCTTTAATTTCTACGATGCCGAATGTGAGAGCATGTAACGAGGCAGCTGAACCACTATATCTTTAGGTCAATAACACAATGCACCAGTACGTTTCTATAGACCTTAATGGATTTGACTTAAAAAAATAGTAAGAGGGCTACACAGTATAGAACGATTAGAAAAGAGAAAAAAGAGTCGAAAAGAATTACGAGAAATACTCAAAGTTGTTGTTGCGTAAGTGTAAAAAGATCTGCCGCTGACTGAAGAAATCGGAGCATTGCAGATCGGCGTAGATGATCTTATTGCGCTTAAGGTTCCAATATATCAAGCAGCAAAGCTCTATAACTTGCCACCATTAGTAGCTACTTTGAGCCTGATTGATGACATAAGCAAGTACGATAAAATAGATAGACTGAAAAAGGAATTATCCATGTTGTATTTGCAATAGTATGCATTCAACGCAGCCTGCTCAAATCAGAGCCAAGCTTTGAGCACTTTAGCTGAGCTAAGAAAGGGTCGACAGACTGGTTCATAACATTCATCAAGAACGGCGTTACCTTTGAATAAGCCAGGCCTGCCAGACAGCAGGCAGCGAATGACATAGAGCTTTATACTGGTTGGACAATCAAAGAACCTTTTTCTGATTCCATTAGGTAATAATGAGAGTTGCGATAATTGCAACGATCCAGATAAGGTAGATTCAACCGCCGGTGCCGGGATTCGATCTGTTGATGTAACGGAGCCAGGTGGCACAATTTTTCAGAGAGAATCAGGGGGTTGCTACTTATTCAATCGGCTGCTACGAGAATACGCATTGGCATATACAAAGGTTTACTCTCACATGGGACACAGGTTTTTACAAGATATCCGCTTCCAACTGGCGGCTGCTATGCATGTGACTTCCGTCAGCCACAAGTCATTAAGAAATATGTCGAGGAACAGCAGATTTTTCTCTTAACTAATATAATAGTACAAGGACAGTACGAATTTTCACTTTGAAATATTTAAATCGTTTGTTTTTGACTGCCTGATGCACTATTACTATTTATTTCAGCTACATAAATGATTTTATCAACATTATTTGCTTTCTCAATATGAATGTCCGAGAAATTACCTACGCACTCTATTAAACTAGATTAAAATAACCACAAAAGTTATATTAACTAATTGAGCACGAACATTAGTTGCAACGTTCATTATCTACAGAGAAACAAATAACAGATTACAAAGCAGTCGACATATTTTTGTCAAGCATATTACGTAATAGCCTAAGGTCGAAGTATGCTTATCAATCTGGACTGGTACATTTTCAAAAGTTTCTTGAACAAAAGTATCCACGATATGACATACAAACTATTCCCAAGTCGTTATCAAATAAAGAGCTTGACCTGTATACTCTATTAGATGAATTTGTATCTTATCTTATGAAGGAGGTACCGAATCTCACATCTAACAGCATCAAATTATATATGGCAGCCATGAGGTCATACTTGGCGTACTATGACATTGATGTAATACCTTCAAAATTTAAACGAAAAGTGAAGATGCCAAAGCAATATCGTGAGGATGAAGAACCATTAGATGTATCAGATATTAGGAAGATTTTGCTGTCATGTAGTAATCGGCGATTGAAAGCATATCTGTTAGTTCTGGCCAGCGGGGGTATGCGCGCAGTTGAAGCGTTAGCAATAAGATTAAAAGATATTGATTTTACAGTTAGTCCAACTAAAATCCATATTAGAAAAGAATATTCCAAGACAAAAACTTCAAGGGATATTTACGTATCTGATGAAGCAACTCAATATCTAAAACAGTGGATAAACTGGAAATATAATAATGAAGAAAGGCCAAGGACGCGGGAGGATGACGACTTGGTATTTACAGTATACATGACTAGAGCTCCAACTACATTATATGTCAAAATATTATCAGAATTTGAAAAGTTACTGTCAGTTGTAGGCC
>JBKPMB010000321.1:0-4224 GCA_046731995.1 Thermoproteota archaeon
TAAAATCAGTAGCTTTCTTTATTCCTGCAGTTTTTTCTGCACGATCTATTGCTTTAGGACTAATATCGTATCCATAGACATCATCAAATCCTTTCTCCTTTACATATTTTGCTACTGGTAGGCCTAATTGACCAAGTCCAACTACCAGTATTTTGTTAAATTGCATGTGTCTGCATTGTTTTCGATCCACTGCTAACAATATCCTACATTAGTCATGAGTTATGGTTATTAAAGAATTAAGAAACAAAAACAGATAAATTATTCACTAGTGAAATTTATGTTTGCACCATGTAGAATTTTACTTATAGTATGTTAATATAGATGATATAAGCAAATTCTACTAAGTTCGATTACATTTAAATCAATTCAAGATCTCACACTAAGGTATTTGTATCGTTGTAGAATAGGTGGAAAATAGTAAGTAAACAGCAATTTATAAATACAACCTGTTAAAGAACCAGAAGTTGTTGGTTGCTAAATAAATTCAGAAATTCGTTAGAGCCTATAATGTCTAGACTCGGCTTGATTTTTGCCTCTTTAGGTTTATCTGCAAATTTTTGGACTCTGCTAGGTTTAGTAACATCAACTCTAGCTGGTGCAATATATGCAATGCCAGCAATAACACCAACCATAAGCTTTCCTTGGTTTTATGCTTCCATTAGTGGTAGCATTCTTCTTTTAATTTCAGGTTTTTTTGACATTATTGACGGAAATGTTGCAAGAGTAACAAGACAATCTTCTAAAAAGGGAGCGTTTCTTGATTCTTCACTTGATAAATTAGCGGAAGCAACCATATTCATAGGCATAGCTGCTGGTGGTCTTGCTGATCCATTACTGTGTATGATTGGACTAGCGCTTTCTCTTATGGTAAGCTATGTTAGAGCAAGAGCAGAATCACTTAGCATAGAATTAAAGGGCATTGGTATTGGAGAACGGGCTGAAAGACTATTAATAATTGCAGTACTAGGACTCATACCTATTGTAGGTATTATGCAGTGGGCAGTCATAGCAGTTTCAGTAATATCTGGCATAACATTAATTCAGAGAATCACTGTAGCATTAAAAATGTTATAAAATATTCAACCTGTGTTATCTAAGTCTACCCGCCATACGCCGTTCCAATTCGGATCTTACTTTGACTACACCACGATGTACTGCACATGAAACACAATAAAATTTTACGTCTGTTGATGGGGCTATGTATGCCCCTTGGGATCTAAGTTCTTTTGCAAGGGTTGGTTCAACCAAAGTGATCCTACCAGTAACCTTCTTAGCTTTATCGCGAGGTACCATTGCACCGCATTGGCTGCAATGTATTGTGCCGGAGCTACCTTTTCCGCCCTTAGTCCTACCTCGACTAGTACGCTTCTTGGGCATAAGTAAGCTAAAGTTATCTGTTTATCCTTTTAAATCTTGTGATATAAACGCCGCCGTTTCTAAGCTTAGCAGAACATACTATAAAATAACACAAATACAACATATGAATATAATACATATGTAAGTAATAATATCATCATATATGCAGAAATACTAAAAATAGTCTATTATAAATGAATTATTGTCATCGTCCTCTATTTTTCCTATTTTTGAAGTCTTTTCAAAGGTGGCATATTGAACATAAACCTCATTCCAATACCTC
Organism: Thermoproteota archaeon; assembly: GCA_046731995.1. GTDB lineage: Archaea > Thermoproteota > Nitrososphaeria > Nitrososphaerales > Nitrososphaeraceae > JAFAQB01. Next base: position 1,640 of record JBKPMB010000321.1, read on the forward strand.
ATGCACATTAGTCTTTGATATCCATCAACTTTAATATTCTCCCCAAAAACTACGTTACGAAATACAATATCTGGTTCGTTTATACCTGCAGCAGAACGCATAGGACATGTCGCTGAAAACCGTGGATTAATTTCAAATATTTTTGGTTCATTTCTTTGAAGTTTTGCTTGGATATTGATGGCTCCCCTAGCACCTAGCCTCAGGGCAACTTCTTCAGCTGATCTTCGTATGCTTTCAAAGCTATCAATAAAGGCTTTATAGGTCTGTCCATTCTTCGTTATCTTTCGAATCGAAATTGAAGACATTACATATTTTCCAAATTTATCAACCGTAACACCTGTTGTAAACTCTGTCCAATCATCATTTAGATATTCCTGAAGTATAGGATTCCAACCTGCTCTTTGAATTTTAGATACTGCATAGTCCATTTCATCTCTGTTGTTAGCTATGAAAAAAAGTTTTGAACCATATCCTTCCCTAGGCTTTACAACTATGGGATAGCCGAATTCTTTGGTGAATTTTTCATTATGCTCGGGTAGAGAAGATGCAGCATTGGGCAGGTTATTTGCATTTAAGAATTCAAAAGTCTTCCATTTATCTCTGGCTGTAATCAATACTTGTATTGGACTGGTCAATACTTTTGCTCCAGTTTCATGTTCTATTCGTTCCTTTGCCTCACCTAGTACAATCAGTTCAACATCAGATCCCACATATATTGCATGAACGGTCTGTTCTCTGCTAACCTTAATAATAGAATCTATATAGTCAGGGGATGAAGCTGATGGCACTAAAATTCCGATATCGCATCTATATAGACCTGCAGCTTGAGCATCTATATCCGTACCAATAACTCTATAGTTCACAGGAGAATCATTTGATGCATTTGCCAGCTTCAAGCACTTAATAATCCCTTGGCCTATAATGCTTCCAGTTGCAGTTATCAGTACATTTGCCTTTGTCTTATTATCACTACCATGACGACTCTGTCTGTTTATTGCTTGTTTTTTCACGACTATGCAAGTTCCATGGCGTAGTCTGTCACTGCCCTTTGATTGCTGCTGCTTTTGTTGTTGTCTTCATAATAACTGGAGAAGCTAAATTATTATTATTTAACAAATTCTCACGCCATTGTATTTCCGTATTAGCAACTCCAAAATTAATAGCATAATCAACAAAGCACGGACTCATATTTACAGCATTTTTGACCTTCTGTGTCATCTTTATAGCGCGACGAACTTCTCGTTGTTGCTCCTTTAAATTAAACAAATTTTCCAACAGAGTTTGAATAGGCTCGCCTGATTTTACTCTACGGTTTCTTTCTGCAATTATGGGAATTATCTTATTTCTATATTCAGTATCTTTTTGTTTTAACGATTCCAAATGAGGCACGATGTCTGATTGCTTTGTTAGTTGTACAAGTTCTAAAGCCTCTAATTGTCCAATGCCATAATAGGTATCCTTTGAAGACCAAATTACAGTCGGCATAGTATTAACAGATAACGCTTTGAAGACCATACTACCAACCACAGCATAATCCATACTACCACCGATTCCAGATGCATAGCATGCAATTCCAAGATCTCTAGAAAGCAATAATAATATAGGAATTGCTCTTGGAGATAGCCGATGGATAACTTCTTCTTCTTTTAAAAGATCCATTGCATATTTTTTGCCTAGATTTACACAAATGTCATTTTTACAGGATATGCATATACCCTTAAGCAGTATCTCTTGTCCTTGTATTCCTCCTCCCAATGCTTGTCTGTCATAGATCTTTACGGGCGCCTTACTGCCACATTTACAATGGACCCAAACAGGAGCATTTAGATATGAACTTGAGCTTACGCCAGTATCTATGTCATGGCGCAAAAACATACCCTCAGCTTTTCTAAGTGCATCAGAATACACGTTAAAATTAGAAATCAAATACTTGAAACCATCTTCAAAAACTGACGATATATCTGTGAGTCTTACAAAGAGGGTATCATAACCCCATACTTTATTTACTATTTGTGACATCAAAAAGGAATTAAAATCTGAATACGATCTTGCTTTTTGATATGAAACCTCTACCTCATTCCAGAATTGATTAAAATTATCAACTAATCGTAGTTTAATCGACGGAGAGGAAATCACATATGATGAGGAATTCTTTTTTATCCAAGACATTATCTGTTTTTTCCATTGGTCTAAAACCGTTCTTCCTGGCGGAGGTATATTGCATACCATTTGCCATCTCTTTGAATATCTAACAGGTAGACGGAGTTCAAGTCTTCCTAAAGAATGTTTGATGCTTGGCAGCTGTGCAACACGACTCCACATATCCTCTACAAAATCATGGTCTACAATAAGGAAAAAATTAACAATTTTTTTGTTAGAATTTTTTTCCTCTTCTTGTTTTTCTATTAGATCTTTGACAGCTTGGAGCAGCACAATTTTTTTGAAGACACCGCTATATGCGAAGAGATTAGGTTGATGTATAGAAACGAATAACTTTGTTCCCGGGTCATTTAATAACGCAATTTTGTTATTTACATTATCAGTCATTGTATCTGCATCTAAATGGAATTTTCTGATGAATTTTT
>JBKPMB010000322.1:0-5137 GCA_046731995.1 Thermoproteota archaeon
AAGTACCTGTGCACAATGATGCCCCGACCGAATGGCAATTCCATAATCGTTCATTATAGTTGCAAGATCATGCGGATGGATATCTCCAATATTAAATGCTATTACACCTCCTCTATGATTTGCATTGGGTGGGCCATAGAGTGTTATATCCTTAATATCAGCGATAGCTTTGATAGCATAATTTGTAATCTCAATTTCATGTTCACGTACATTATGCATACCAATCTTTTTGAGATAATCTATAGCAGCTCCAAATCCAATTACATCTGCAATGTTAGGAGTGCCTCCCTCAAACTTGTAGGGCAGATCATTGTATATCGTTCTGTGTTTGTAAACTTCCTTTATCATATCGCCACCTCCAATGAAGGGCTGCATTTCATTAAGTATCTCCTTTTTGGCATATAGTACACCTACACCTGTTGGTCCGAGCATTTTGTGGGCCGAAAAAACCATAAAATCACAATCCATCTTCTGTACATCTATTGGCATATGAGGAACTGATTGGGCTCCATCTACCAGTACAACAATACCTTTCTGATGAGCTAATTCGATAATTTCATTTATAGGTACTATTGTCCCAAGTACATTTGACATGTGGCTTATGGATAATAATTTAACCTTATTGCTTTGAAGATATCTATTGCAATCTTCCATATTCAGATACCCATTGTTATCTATACCAATGTAATCTAGTTTTGCATCTTTTTCTTGTGTAAGAATCTGCCAAGGTACGATGTTACTGTGATGTTCGATCTCTGTGATTACAATCCTATCATCCCTGTTGATATTAGTACGACCCCATGAATAGGATACTAAATTAATTGCTTCAGTAGCATTCCGTGTAAAAATTATTTCATCAGTAGAACGCGCATTGATAAATTTGGCAACTTTTTCTCTTGTTTTTTCATATTCAAGAGTTGCTTCTTCTGCTAGCTGATGAACTGCCCTATGAATATTTGAATTGTAATTCATATAGTAGTCACAGATTGCATTAATGACAGAAATCGGCTTCTGAGTAGTTGCAGCGTTATCAAGGTAGACAAGAGTTTTGTTTCCACTAATCTTTCGTTTCAGTATGGGAAAGTCTTGTCTTATTTTGGAGATATTGATACCAACTTTTTGTTGCATTATGATTTACTCCATCAATATATAGATATAGTTATCTTGTATTTTCGTCTTGTACGTTTTCAGAGGCTCTTCCGCAGGAAGATTTTGTGGGGTACCGTTTTCTAATTTAAAAACAGACATGTGTAATGGACATGTAACTGTTTTTTCGTCTTCGTTAATAAACCCTGTTGATAGATCCGCATATGCATGAGTACAAATTCTGTCTGTTGCATAAACTTTGTCTTTTGACTTAGATATCAAAATTTTCTTATCGTAGATATCAAAGTCTAAAAGATCACCATTTTTCATCGACTTTACATCGCAAACCTTTATCCATTCTGGCATAGCAGATCATTCAAGTCATCGGTATTTGTAATGTTTCTCAAAAATGTCTTGGTTTTCCCTGTATCTGGACTTCTCAACTTCCAAGATTTGTTCCATTGCTTCATCTATCTTAAGCATAAGAGGTTTGCCTGACCATTTATTTTCAATCAAATAATTGATCCATGCTCTAATAGTAGGGCCCATCTTTCTTGACAAGGGCTCAAGAAATCCATTCACGATCTCTCTCTTAGCACCTTCTCTGCTCAATCCTCTGCTCATTAGATAGAAGACTTGTGCTTCATCCAGCTGGGCTACTGACGCAGAATGTGTTGCTTTCACCTCATTGGTTTCAATCTCCAGTCCTGGAATTGCATCCGATTTAGCAGCTTTGTCGAGTAGAATTGCATGGCCCGCAAGATATGATTCTGTTGCTTTGGCTTCTTTACCTATCTTAATCATGCCTTTGAATAATGATTTTGACATATCCTTCATTACAGATTTGACTAAGACTCTCCCTCTTGAATTCGGACCATGATGGAGCAGATTAGAAGTAACATCAAATGACTGCTTTCCTGTTCCGAAAATAATTTCGACATCTTCTGCAGACGAACCTGGACCTTTCATTATGCTATCAATCTTGTATCGCGATAACTGTGAACCAAACAATCCAAGATACCAGGACATTTTTCCATCTCTTTCAATAAAGGCTTTTTTGTTTGAGAAATTAATTGTGTCTTCACTCATTGCTTGCAACGTCACCATTTCAAGATGTGCCGTTGGATTAACATGACATTCAACCAACTCAAAGTAAGCCTGCTGCACATCCTTTCTTGTATTTGCTTCTAATGGAGCATATATTTCCTGAACTACTGTTGCCTTTGAGCCTGTGTCGACGATAATAATATTTCGCGTTATTGAAGAGGTGCCATCATCTGCTAATGAGTTAACAATTCTAATTGGATCTTCCACTATAACATTTTTAGGAATATATACAAATATACCAGAACGAAAAGCAGATGCCTCTAGTGCAAGAAATTTATCTTCTTCATAGTTGAGATGGTTTATAGTCATCTGTTTCCTGATGAGGTCCTCATGTGTTAGTATTGCCTGCCTAAGATCTGAAATGATGATTCCTTGATTTAACAATTCATTAGGAACTGATATGCGATTTATCGTAGAACCAATTTGAACAATACTAATACCCTGTTCAAGTTCAGCAAGTCTAGTTCTTAGATCTCCATATGGTTCATACATTGCGGATCGATCTGGAATGTAAATATGGTCCGGTTTTATACGGTTAACGTCGGAATATTTTTTATAAAGTGGGGAAACTTCGTGTGGAAGATCAAGGTACCTAGAGAAAGCATTTTCTCTGATTTCGCTAAGCCATTTAGGTTCTTTAGCTTCATCTACTATTGATTTAATATCATTTTGGTTAATGGAAGATATAATTGTCAATTAAAGCGCCCCGCATATATACATCAAGGAGAAGAAAAAACTTATAGTACTTATCCTACTGAACCTTCCATTTCAAGCTTTACTAGTCTATTTAGCTCGACTGCATATTCCATTGGTAACTCTTTTGTAAATGGTTCCATAAACCCTCCGACTATTAATGACAGTGCATCTGATTCTGAAAAACCCCTACTCATGAGATAAAAGATTTGTTCTTCGCCTATCTTTCCCACAGTAGCTTCATGCGAGATTGTTGCATCCTCTTCATTGACTTCAACATATGGGTATGTATCTGTTCTTGATTTTTCATCCAATAACAATGCATCGCATCTAACATTTGATTTTACACCTGTAGCACCTTTTGCGACATGCAACAAACCTCTATATGTTGTTCTACCAGCATCCTTACTTATTGATTTGCTTGTGATTCTAGATGTAGTATTTGGTGCTAGATGCACTGCTTTTGCACCTGCATCTTGGTGCTGGCTAGCCCCTGCAAAAGCCACAGATACGACTTCAGCATGAGCACCTCTGCCAAGCATATAAACACCAGGATACTTCATAGTCAATTTACTGCCAAGGTTTCCATCAATCCATTCAACAGTAGCATTTTCATATGCATATGCTCTTTTAGTCACCAAGTTATACACATCCTTGCTCCAGTTCTGGATTGTAGTATATCTGATCTTGGCGCCTTTCTTTGCAATCAATTCTACAACTGCGGAATGTAGTGATTCAGTAGCATAAATTGGTGCAGTACAACCTTCTACATAATGAACTTCAGCACCCTCGTCTGCGATGATGAGGGTTCTTTCAAATTGACCAATGTTCTCAGCGTTAATTCTGAAATAGGCTTGCAAAGGAAGTTCAACCTTTACTTTTGGTGGAACATAAATGAATGAGCCTCCTGACCAAACGGCACTATTCAACGCCGCAAACTTGTTATCTTCTGGTGGAATGACCTTTCCAAAATGCTTTCTCATAAGCTCTGGCTGCTCTTTGACTGCAGTATCTGTATCAATAAATATCACACCTTGTTTTTGCAGATCTTCTCTTAAATTATGATAAACCACTTCAGACTCATACTGCGCACCTACTCCAGCAAGGAACTTTTTTTCTGCTTCTGGAATTCCAAGCTTATCAAAAGTATTTCTTACTGATTCTGGAACGTCATCCCAGCTCTTACTCTGCTTCTCAGCTGCCTTCGCATAATAGTAAATATTTTGAAAATCAATTTTAGACATATCGCCTCCCCAATTAGGCATAGGTTTGCTCATAAAAACCTCGTATGATCTTAATCTGAAGTTCCTCATCCAATCTGGTTCACCCTTCATCTTGCTAATTTCTTCAACAGTACCCCTAGACAGACCTTTCTTACTTAGATATACATACAGATCAGTAGAGTCCTTAAAGTCATATTTACTATAATCATCTACATTCAATTCTTTAGTAGCCATCTATGTTGTATAACGCTGTTATGTTTTATATATATTTTGTATTTCCTTTCGTCATTTATAGGTCTATCATATAGACATGAATTTTAGAATGATATTCACTTTATGTAGGAGAAAGAAGGTCTAAATAAACTCAAATTCATTCATTCCCATCAGAATAGCCAACTCAATAGCATTGCAGTGTACAGTTTACATATAGAAGAAGTTAGCATAGTTTTGTATGAATAAGCCAAATCTATTGAATTTTTCTTGTTAAAATAAACCGTAGATCATTATTTATTAAAAAATATAAGTATAATATCAAAATCCTGTTGACAGTAGTTTATTACGCTTTATTTTTTTTATTCAGTATAGTTTTTGCGAGATCAAATGTTCCTCTGATGGTATGTTCTTTGGCTTCAAATGGTCTAATATTTCTCTTTTTCAGCTCTTCACTGGTTGCAGGACCAATGGCTATTATTGCATTAACATTACTTAATAACGAATGGGTATTATATGATAGTGTCTGCATAATTTCGAAGAATGACTGGACTGTTGATGTGCTTGTGAAAATAATAGCATCGACCTTTCTTTGTTTCAACAATGCAACAAAATCCTCCCATACAGTAGTTGTACAGGAGGTTTTTACGTCATATAGAAATATTTCATCTATAGTCAGACCTAGATGAGATAGAGCATTTCGAATGAATTCTTTTGATTTCTCACTCCTAGGAATAATGATCTTTTTGCCTTTTATAGTATCATTATTCATTTTTGAAAAAAGATGGACTAGTCCTTGAGACGAATACTCTTCAGGC